>DBEXKF010000376.1:0-20845 GCA_048175045.1 Collinsella sp. | reverse complement strand
CTGGATGGGGCTGGATTCCTTGAACGCCTCACGAAGGCCCTCGTCCTTAAAACGCTCAAAGGATTCCCTTTGAACAGAGATAAGGTTGGGGAGCTCCATGGCCTCCGGGATTTTCCCGAAGCTGACGCGCTTGCGCTCAGTGGCAGTGTATGCGTAGGTCACCAGGTTTTTCCTCCTTCACGGAAATGCTCGGTGGGTTGGCGAGGCATAGCTTCGCCAGTTATCGCAACCTATTAGTTTATCAGGTACCGACCGTTGGGCAAGAAAAGCCTTGACGCGATTGAGTTTTTGGAGTAGCAAAGTTTTTCGACAGAAAACACGCAGGTAGATGTATGTGTATCGAACATCTGTTCATATATTTTCTGTGAACAGAGAGTCGGCAATCGCAGCTCTTATAAAAAACGGGCGCGAACCGAGGTCCGCGCCCGTAAATGTTGATGCCCGAAGGCTTACTTGCGCATCAAGCCGCCGCGCTCGTCGATGGCGTCCCAGAAGGCGTCGGCAAAGCGAGGATCGCTTGCGGCCATGAGGGCGTTGGTGGCCATCCAGCCAGACGGGGTACCGGTATCGTAGCCCGACAGCGGGTCGATGACGACAGCGTACATAGCCTCGCGGTCGAGCGAACGTGCCATGGCGTCGGTCAGCTGAATCTCGCCGCCCTTACCGGCCTGCTGATCAGCGAGCAGGTCCATGACCAGCGGGCTCAGCAGGTAGCGACCGACGATGTACAGGTTGGACGGAGCCGCCTCGGGAGCGGGCTTCTCAACCAGGCCGCCGATGCGCCAAACGGCACCAGGCTCGTCGTCAGCGGCATTCTCGAAGCCCTCGAGAGAGCCCACGCGATCGCCGGCGATAACGCCGTAGCGGCTGACTTCCTCGGGCGAGCAAGCAGCGACGGCGATAACCGAAGCGCCACCGTGCTCCTTGGAAACGGCGAGCATCTTGTCGCAGATGTCGCGGTTAGGCACAACGTAGTCGCCCAGAAGAACCAGGAAGTTCTCCCCTGCCACGGCGTCGGCAGCAGAGCGAATGGCGTGACCGAGGCCCTTGGGCTCGTACTGATAACGGAAATCGACCGGCATACCGCCAGCGTGGGCGACGGCATCGGCATAGGCGTTCTTGCCGCGCTCGCGCAGCAGGTTCTCGAGCGAACGATCGGGCTGGAAGTAGCTCAGCAGCTCGGGCTTACCGGGAGAGGTAACGATGATGGCGTCGTCAACCTCCTCGGGGTCGAGCGCCTCCTCAACGACATACTGGATGACCGGCTTGTCGAGTACCGGCAGCATCTCTTTGGGCGTGCACTTAGTGCCAGGCAGAAAACGCGTGCCAAGACCGGCGGCGGGGATGATTGCCTTCATATTATTCAAAGATCCTTTCGCAGGCGCAAAAGCGCCCCATGCGTGCGGCACACAGCCGCAGACCAAATTGCGATACCCAAGCATCTTACCGCTGGAACTATATGTCGCTACAAGGCAGAGACAATTCTTCAGCAGGTCAACGCAAATTATTGCTCGAATGGTGCAATTTTATTGCCCAACGGGAGGGCGCCCGATACGACGCAAATCACAGAACATGGCAGTTTGAGCTACCGATGTCGAGGGACCGAAAAACAAAAAAGACGGGGCTCGCAATGCGAACCCCGTCTGCAAAGAAATCTGGCGAGAAAGCCTGATTACTTGAGGGTGACAGCAGCGCCAGCAGCCTCGAGCTTCTCCTTGGCAGCCTCGGCGTCCTCCTTCTTGGCACCCTCGAGAACAGCCTTGGGAGCGCCCTCGACGACCTCCTTGGCCTCCTTCAGGCCAAGGTTGGTGAGCTCACGGACGGCCTTGATGACCTGGATCTTGTTGTCGCCGAAGCCCTCGAGCACGACGTCAAACTCGGTCTTCTCCTCGGCCTCAGCGGCGCCAGCAGCGGGAGCGGCGACAACAGCGGCAGGAGCAGCGGCGGAAACGCCGAAGGTGTCCTCGATAGCCTTGACGAGCTCGGAAGCCTCGAGAAGGGTCATTTCCTTAAGAGCATCGATGATCTCATCGGTGGTAAGCTTAGCCATTTCTAAGTCCTTTCGGTTTCCGTGTCTGTGCACGGAGATCAGTTAAAACACGGCGTGAATGCGCCAGGGGTGCGGCGTTGCCGCCGCGGGTGAAAACAGCAACTAGGCTGCCTTCTGCTCGGAGACCTGCTGAATCGAACGAGCGAGACCAGAGGAAACGCCGTTGACGCAGACAGCGATGTCGCGAGCGAAACCGGAGATGAGACCGGCGATCTGGCCGAGAAGCTGATCCTTGGTGGGCAGCTCGGCGATAGCCTTAACATCATCAGCGGAAACGGCCTTGCCGTCGGAGATACCGCCCTTGATCTCAAGGACGCCCTTGGACTGAGCGGAGAAGTCCTTAAGGGCCTTAGCGGCCTCGACCGGCTCGGACTCATAGAACACATAAGCGACGGGGCCGGCGAGGATCTCGTCGAGCTCGGGCTGCTCCTGGTTCTTGAGAGCGATCTTGACCAGGTTGTTCTTGTAGACCTTCATCTCGGCGCCGCACTCGCGAAGCTGATGACGCAGCTCCTGAGCCTGCTTAACCGTCAGACCGTTGTAGTTGACGACGAACAGACCGGCGTTCTCGGCGATACGGGACTCGATCTCTGCAACCTTGTCGATTTTGTACTGCTGGGGCATGAATTACACCTCCTCGATTTCTTTCCGGGCACGGTCCGCCACAAGGACGTGACGGGGGCATGTCCAAAAAGAAAGCCCCCGCGCTGCATGAGCGACGGGGGCGAGAAGACATATCTACTCGACCACCTCGGCTGGCGGGATATCCCATTAAGCTCGCGGGCAAAGCCCGTTAGCGCCGGCTGTCTCTGGCAGCGGATTCGTGCGTGAATCGAAAGTATTATGGCGGGGACCCCGGCGTCGGTCAACGGGCGCGAGGATTCGTACACAAACCCGGCATAAGCTCCGGCCGGAGGGGACGGGTCGAGATTTTCGCTCGGTCAAATCCTGGGCTCGCACGAAGGCCACATTAAGTGGCCTTCGGCTCGTGCGGAATCTACGAAAATTTCGACCCGTCCCCTCGGGCCAGAGCTACGGTAACTTTACTGCGAATCTTCGCGCCCGTTGAGCGACGCGCCCCACGCATACCCTTATGTCGGTGGGCTGATGTGTTGCGTCTCTGAGGACTACAAGGTTGAAACGAAGTTTGACAGGCGGCGGAGACCTTCGTCCAGATTTTTGTCGGAGACGCAGTAGCTTAGGCGGATGTGGCCTTCGGTACCGAAACAGTCGCCCGGGACTAGGGCTACGTTTGCTTCTTTGATGGCTTTGATGCAGAAGTCTTCGCTGGTTAGACCGAACTTTTTGATGCTCGGGAAAGTGTAGAAGGCCCCTGCGGGCTCTACTACTTCGAGGCCCATGGCGTTTAAGGCTGCGAGCACGCGCTTGCGGCGGGTTCGGTAGACATTGAGCATGGGGGTCGGGTCGACGGCGAGGGCTCGAGCTGCGGCATCCATTTCGAAGGAGACGGCACTCGATACTAGGTATTGGTGAGCTTTTGCGATCTCGGCGACGACGGGGGCTGCGGCTGCGAGCCAACCCAAGCGCCAGCCGGTCATGGCCCAGGGTTTGGAGAAGCTCTCGATAACTACTGTCTGATCGCGAAGTTCTGGGTGACGCTGGGCAAAGCGCTCGTAGCCATCCACATAGACTAGGCGGTTGTATACGTCGTCGCAGACCACGTAGATGCCCGCCTGCTCTGCCACGTGTGCCACGGCGTCGAGCGATGCTGCGTCGAGGATGCAGCCCGTAGGATTGTTGGGCGTGCAGATGACGATAGCCTTAGTCGCCGGCGTCACGCAGGCACGCAGTGCTTCCTCGTCGATCTGGAACTGAGCAGGCTCCGTATCCAAGAAGACCGCCTTGGCGTGATTGGCCACGACGATGCTCTCGTACAGGCCAAAGGCCGGCGTGGGGATAATGACCTCGTCGCCGGGGTTAAGCATGGCCATAAACGTCGCCGACAGCGCCTCAGTCGCGCCGTCGGTCAGGATGACCTCGTCGGCCGAAAACGTAAGGCCCGCATCCCCCATGTAGGCAGACAGCGCCTCGCGCAGGGCGGGGCGACCGTTGTTGGGCGGATAGTGCGTGTCGCCGCGGTCGAGCGAGGCCGTCACCTCGGCGCTAATCACATCGGGCGTGGGAAAATCGGGCTCGCCAAGCGCAAGCGCGATGCACCCTGGGTGCTGGGCGGCGAGCGCGTTAATCCGACGGATGCCGGAGGGCTTGAGCGTGGCAAGCGAGGTATTCATGGGCAGACGCATGGCGTTCCTTTCGTAAGGGTTGCACTAGGATAGCGCGGCGAGGCGCCGCCAGACGGTGTAACCTAAACGGAAACGAGCCGGAAAGGAGATGACATGGAGACGACCACACGCGGCGATGTGCCAAAAACGCTGCAAACCATTGCGTATATCAGCATTCCTAAAAGCGCCGATCTTGAGTTTTTGCTTTGGGACTTGCAGGATGCCATCGCCGCCTATGCTCAACTTTCCGGCACCGCACTCCCCCGCCCGGTCGACTTGAAGGCAAATGACGCCGGCAGCGTTGCCGATGGCATCGTGCTGGCCATTGAAGATGTGGCTGACGATGAGACGTTGACAGCCATCGAGCAGGCGCTTGAGCGCTTTGGCGGTACGGGAACGCGCGTCTATGCCGCGATTCGAGCCGCACAAGAGAGCACTGAGCAGGCGCGTGGGACCGCCGTTCGCCTGCACAAGGCATGTGAGCACCATGACCAATTGTGGTGTGGCGGCGTTGCCATCTGCGCCGGCAGCGGCATCGCAGCGCTTCGTCGCTCCCCGCGCATGGGCCTCTTGCGCCGACCGTTTTCGGAAGCGATGGACAAGCTCGTGGGCGCTGTGCGCATGGGCTGCTCCGTTGAGCATGCGCAGCTGCTTGGCGGCGGCAATGCCGCCAACGTCGACGCCGACGGCATGGTTTGCGCCGAGCCAGCCGTGCCCGCGCCGATCTGGCGAGGCGTTCTGAAACGTCTGGGCGCCCACGCTCAAACAAAAATCTAAATTAAATAACAGCCCAGTCAACGGCTTCGTGCCAACGCTCGACAAGACGCTCCAGGCGCCAGGCGGCATTGGCGGGACTTGTCGAGGGCAGGACGATGGCAGGCAGCCCCGTCCGATCTTGCAAGTAGCGTTTGTAGAGTCGCCCTGCCGTGCCGCCGTTACAGACAACGACCTCAATCGGCGCGGCATCGGTAATGCGCTCGATATGTGCCGGCACAACGTTGCGAATGCTCGCGTCGCTCGAGCCCTTAATGTCACAACTCTCGATCACATCCCACAGGGCTACGCCGCCGTTAAGCAGCATGGCCCGCTTGACGGCAATGGAGGCATCGAGCGTCGCGGGCTCACCGCTTGCCAAAGAATCGCCCTCGTTGGGCGGAACAGGCACACCGAGGCACGCGGCCACCACACGCCAAAAGCGATTCTGAGGGTTGCCGTAATAAAAGGCATTGGCGCGCGAAAGCACCGAGGGAAACGACCCCAGCACCAAAACGCGCGAGTGCTGGTCGAACACGGGCTCAAACCCATGCTCAATATGTTGGTAGCCCTCGTCAGACGCGGCCATGGGCTAGGCTCTCAACAGATAGCGCACCTCGTAGGGCGCAAGCTCGAGAGTACCCGTCAGCTCGACCGTGGGCGCATCGTCGGCAAGCAAATCGACAAAGGAGCTGTTGAGCTCGCCGGCGCCAAAGGTGTAAGGCTCGTCCACGGCGTTCACCGCCACGAGCACCGTCGCGTCGTCGCAGGCGCGCTCGAACAGCAGCTGCTTGTTCTGGATCACCACATTGCGATAGGCACCGTAGTTGAGAGCACGGGCCGCCGCGTCGTCGGCCGAACGAAGGTGTGCGAGCTGCGTGATGAACGCCGTCAGTTCGTTGGGCGCAGGCTCATCGAGCGCAGGGCGCAGCGCCCAGTCGCCATCGGGGCCGCCCTTTTCGCCAGCAATTCCCCACTCGCTGCCATAGTAGACGCACGGGATGCCCGGCATGCCAAAGAGCATGCCATAGGCGGGACGCAGGCACGACTTGTCAGTGAGGATGCTTGCCAGTCGCGGCACGTCGTGGTTGTCGACAAACGACAGCAGGTGCTTGCCGCGGTAGATGCACCAGGGGTCGCCGCCAAACTGACGGTGCAGCGAGTGTGCAATCTCGAACATGTTGACCGAGTTAAAGCTGGAGTACAGGCCCTTGTAACACTCGTAGTTGGTGCAGGAGTCGAGCATCTCGTCGTTGACGATCTGGTTGTAGTCGCCGTGGAGCGTCTCGCCGATCAGCACGAAGTCGGGCTTGAGCTCACGGGCGAAGCTATGCAGACGACGCATGAAGTCGCGGTCGAGCATATAGGCAACGTCCAGGCGCAGGCCGTCGACGCCAAAGACCTCGGCCCAGCGGTGCACGGACTCAAGCAGGTAATTGACCACGGCAGGGTTTTGCAAGTTGAGCTTCACGAGCTCAAAATGGCCTTCCCAACCCTCGTACCAAAAGCCGTCGCCGTAGCAGGAGTCGCCATCAAAGCTAATGTGGAACCAGTCCTTGTACGGCGAGTCCCACTTACGCTCCTGCACATCGCGAAAGGCCCAAAAACCTCGGCCGACGTGGTTGAATACGGCATCGAGCACCACGCGGATGCCATGGGCATGCAGCGTGTCGCATACGGCGGCAAAGTCGGCGTCCCCACCCAGGCGGCGGTCGATGTGGCGCAGGCTGCGTGCATCGTAGCCGTGGCTATCAGATTCGAGCGGCGGGTTGATGAGCACAGTGCCAACGCCGAGTTCCTGCAGGTAGTCGGCCCATTGGGCAATCTTCATGATGGGGGCATCGGGGCTGGGTGCAGTGCCGGCAGCTTGAGAGAGTTCGTCCTCGGCAACGGGTGCGGCATTCTCGCGCGGAGCTCCGCAAAAGCCCAGCGGATAAATCTGGTAGAACGTCGTCTCGTATGCCCACATAGCAACCTCCCGGTAAGCTCAACATAACGACATCCATTGTATGTCCAGCTTGTATCCTCTCCCCCAAAATAAGTTGCGGTGAAATAGGGACTGTTTGCCGGGTTTATTGGGCCCAGCAGTCCGCATTTCACCGCAACTGATGAGAGGACGTGATTAGGCGACGACCTTGGCGCGACGGATGGTCGGGAACAGCACGGTGATGGCGAGGATGACGCCCACGACGGTAACCGCCCCGCCCACGAAGCCGATCCAAGCGATACCGGGACCCGAAACCACGGCACCGCCGATTGCGGTGCCCGTGCCGATACCCAGATTGAACAGGCCCGAGAAGATTGACATGGCGACAGCCGACGAATCCGCCGGCGTGTACTTGATGAGCTCGGCCTGGAACGCCACATTAAAGGCCGTGGCGCAGCAACCCCACAGTGCGCAAACAGCGAGAACCGCAGCGAGCGACGATGCGGCCGGGCCCATAAGCAGCAGCGCCACCGGCACGCCGGAGAGCGTGATGGCCAAAAACGGGAAGCGATGCCCATCGAACAGGCGGCCAAACAGCCAGCTTCCGAGCAGACCAGAGCAGCCAAACGCCGTCAGCGTCATGGTGATGGCGCCCGCATCGACGTGCGCGACCTGCGCCAGGAAGGGCTCGATGTAGCTGTAGCTTGCGTAATAGCCGGTCGCCATAAAGACCGTGACCGCGTAGAGCGCGATTAAAAACGGGTTCTTGAGCAGCTCGGGCAGCTGCTTGACGGTAAAACGCTCGCCCGCCGGCATAGCCGGGAACACCGCGGCTTGGTACACCACCGCGGCGGCAGAGAAGGCACCGACCACGGCAAACGTCATGCGCCAGCCCACGGCCAAGCCAATGGCGCGGCCGATCGGCAGGCCAAAGATCTGCGCGATGGACGAGCCTGTGGCGATCATGCTGATGGCAAGAGCCCCGTGACGGGTGTCAACCAGGCGCGACGCCATGATCGAGGCGACCGACCAGAACACGGCATGTGCGCAGGCAACCACCAAGCGTGCGCAGACCAGGATGGGATAAGTCGGCGCCACAGCGGACAGAAACTGGCCCAACGAAAACACGGCCAGCACGCCCAGCAACATCCGCTTGAACTCAAAGCGCGAGGCAAACACCATAAGCGGCAGCGACAGCAGCATGACGCCCCAGGCGTAGACCGAAATCATGATGCCTGCCTGGGCCTCGGTGAGCGAGAACGATGCGGCGATATCAGTCAGAAGGCCGATGGGCATGAATTCCGACGTGTTGAACACGAACGCGCAACAGGCGAGCCCGATAAGCGGGAGCCACTGCTTGAGCGAGATGCCATCTTGTCTTGCCTGGGTCATGTAGGAAACCTCTCCGATTGTCTTGGGCGGTGGGCGATTATATAGCAACGGCCCCGCATCCGTCAGTACAGATGCGGGGCCGCAATCAACTCAATACACAGAGGTTGCACCGTCAATACATAACTAAGCCAACCCCAGCAATAAGCCCGCCGAATGCACGACAAACGCCACGATCCAGGCGACCGTCACCTGAAACGCGAACACGGCCACGGCATAGCGCGCGCCCAACTCGCTCTTGACGGCGCCGATGGACGCCACGCACGGCGGGTACAGCAGCGTAAAGACCAGGAACACGTAGGCGGTAAACGGCGAGAACATGGTCGACAGCGCCACGGGCGACGTTGCGCCCAAAAGCACTGTGAGCGTCGAGATGACGCTCTCCTTGGCAATGAGCCCCGTGACGAGTGCCGTCGAGGCACGCCAGTCGCCAAAGCCGAGCGGGGCCAACACCGGCGCGATGATGCTACCCAGACCGGCAAGCAGGCTCTGCGACTGATCGGCGACCACGTTAAAGCGAATATCGAACGTCTGAAGGAACCAGATGACCACAGTAGCGGCAAAGATAATGGTAAAGGCCTTGGTAATAAAGTCCTTGGCCTTATCCCATGCCAGCATCACCGTCGTCTTGATGCTCGGCAGGCGGTAGTTAGGAAGCTCCATGATAAACGGCACCGGGTCGCCCTTAAAAGCCGTGCGGTTGAGCACCAGGGCGGCAATGCAGCCGACCACGATACCGATCAGATAGAGCGAGACCATGGCGGGAACTGTCGCCTGTGGGAAAAACGCCCCGCACAGCAGGCCGTAGACCGGCAGCTTGGCCGAGCAGCTCATGAACGGCGTGAGCATGACGGTCATCTTGCGGTCGTGCTCAGATGGGAGCGTACGGGTTGACATGATAGCCGGCACGGTGCAGCCAAAACCGACGAGCATGGGCACAAAGCTACGGCCCGACAGGCCAAAGCGACGCAGCACCTTATCCATGACAAAGGCCACGCGCGCCATGTAGCCCGAGTCTTCCAGAATGGAGAGGAACAAGAAGAGCACGACGATAATCGGCAGGAAGGTCAGCACGCTGCCCACACCCGTAAGCACGCCGTCGACAGCCAGCGAGCGCACCACGTCGTTGGTACCGAACACCTTGAGGCCCGCATCGGCCGAGGCGATGATGGCAGCGATACCGTCCTCCATGAGTCCCTGCAACGCCGCGCCGATCACGCCAAACGTCAGCCAAAAGACGAGGCCCATGATCACCAGAAACGCCGGAATGGCTGTGTAACGACCTGTCAGGATGCGGTCAATCTTGACGGAGCGCACGTGCTCGCGGCTCTCGTGCGGCTTGACGACGCAACGCCCACACACGTCGCCGATAAAGCTAAAACGCATATCGGCCAGCGCAGACAGGCGGTCGGTGCCGGCCTCGCCCTCCATCTGGGTAATAATGTGCTCGATAGCGTCGAGCTCATTGCGATCCAGGTGAAGCGCCTCGGTTACCAGCTCATCGCCCTCGACCAGCTTGGTCGCCGCAAAGCGCACCGGGATGTGCGCCGTCACGGCATGGTCCTCGATCAGGTTAGCAATACCGTGGATGCAGCGATGCAGCGCACCGCCGTCCGGACCGTCGGGCGCACAGAAGTCCAGGCGACCGGGGCGCTCGCGGAACCGCGCCACGTGCAAGGCATGATCCACCAGCTCGCCGATGCCCTCGTTGCGGGCAGCGCTAATGGGGACAACAGGCACGCCCAACAGGCTCTCGAGCAGATTGACGTCTACGGCGCCGCCGTTGGCCGTCACCTCGTCCATCATGTTGAGCGCGATGACCATGGGGCGGTCAAGCTCCATAACCTGCAACGTCAGGTACAGATTGCGCTCGATGTTGGTTGCGTCGATGATATCGATGATGGCGTCCGGGCGCTCGTCGAGGATGAACTGACGGCTCACGACCTCTTCACCTGTGTACGGCGACAGCGAATAAATACCAGGCAGGTCGGTAACGTTCGCCTCGGGGTGGTTGCGGATGGTGCCATCTTTGCGGTCGACCGTCACGCCGGGAAAGTTACCGACGTGCTGGTTGGAGCCCGTCAGCTGGTTGAATAACGTGGTCTTGCCGCAGTTTTGGTTGCCGGCGAGGGCAAAGTGCAGCGGCGCGCCCTCGGGCACGGCCGTCTTTGCCGCACGGGGCGAATACGTCCCCTCGCCCAGGGCCGGATGCTCCGTCGTGCCGATTGCGGCGTTAGCGCGCGGACCCGTATCGGTGTCGTGAATACCCACGAGCTCGATGCGAGCGGCATCGTCCTTGCGCAGTGTCAACTCGTAGCCACGCAGGCGGATCTCGAGCGGATCGCCCATGGGGGCGTACTTCATCATGGTGACTTCGGTGCCCGGCGTTAGACCCATGTCCAAAATATGCTGTCGGAGTGCCTGATCGTCCGATGCCACCGATGCGACAACGGCGTCCTTTCCAATCTCGAGTGTATCGAGCTTCACGTCCGTGTTCCTCCCCCGGCGCCCACAGGGCGTTGTATTTATGTTCACCATGGCTAACCGTTTGCCATGGCTAACCAATTTTAAGCTTACATGATAGCGTGAACACACAACGACGTTCAATCGACAGATCGGTGCAAGGGGGATTCTGGGCCATTGCATCCCAGACGGGCCTGCTGCGGAAACCAAATCCCACTCCGGAACACCTAAACGGGATGGGCTTTCCGGTTGAGGCATCTAGCGGAAACTGCATCCCAAAATCGGCATTCAGACTGGGATGCAATTTCCCGATCGAGCCCCTCGGGGAAACTGCGACCCGGAATCTGCGCCCAAAACGGGTCACGATATCCCAAACGGGACGTGGTTTCCCGCGGGAGCAGAAACAGCCGCCCGCCCCCTCGACAAAATGATCCATTTTCCTCCGTCTCCAACAGATCAAAACGAAGTTGCGGTGGAATAGTTCCTGTTTGGGCTTTAACCAGCAAAAACAGGAACTATTTCACCGCAAGTTATGAGGGACGGGATGGGGCTGGCCCTCTTACTCTTACAGATGGCGCTCCAGGAAGCGGAAGGCTAGGCGAATCCAAGGGCGGACCGCCACCTGCTTGTCCTCGTTGTCGACCGCGGTGTTGGCGTTGCCGAGCGAAAGGCCGTGACCACCCTGGTCGAAGACGTGCATCTCGCATGCAACGCCCTCCTCGGCCATGCGCTGCG
Organism: Collinsella sp.; assembly: GCA_048175045.1. Lineage (GTDB taxonomy): Bacteria > Actinomycetota > Coriobacteriia > Coriobacteriales > Coriobacteriaceae > Collinsella. The sequence goes on along the minus strand of DBEXKF010000376.1, from coordinate 9,285 downwards.
CAAACGGGTAGACCTGCGCGATCGGCGCCGTCTTGTCGTCGGACACGCCCCACACAAAGGTCGGCGGCATCTGACGCGAAACATGTGTGGTGGGGCAGATATCGGCCAGATGCTCGTCAGTTGCCTCGCTACCCGTCACCATCGACAGGTAGTCGTTGAGCAGATCGCGCCCCGTCTTGCCGCCCGTCTTGGGCACGCGCAAGTCAATGCGCGGATCGCGCGTCTGCATGTCGCGCACATAGGCAAAGTCGAGCAATGGATAGCCCAGCACCACGGCATCGGGACGAATGTCGTCCGCGCGCGCCCCGGCAAGTGCCGCGAAGGGACCGGTCTTCCACTGCGTTGCCAGCGAGGCACAGATCATGCCGCCCGCCGAGAATCCCACGACGCACACGCGCTTAGGATCGACATGCCACTCGTCGGCGTTGGCGCGCACCGTGGCGACCATCTTGGCAAGATCTGCCTGGGGGTGCGGAAAGCTCACGTCACCCGTAGAACTCGTGACATAGTTGAGCACAAAGGCCTGGTAGCCGCGATCCAAAAATGCAAACGCCACCGGGTCCTGCTCGTGCGGAGCGATATGCGTAAACCCGCCTCCGCCGCAGATGATCACCGCGGGGCGGCGGCCATTCGGTTTATCGGGCAGCGGCTCGGCACCCAAATACGTAAACGTCGCCGGATAATCCTCGGTCGGCTCCTCGCCCCACAGCGCATGGTTCTCGACAATCATATGTGCTCCCTTCGCGCAAATTATGCGCCCTTGTTTTTCGCCTTCAAGCGTACCCCACTTGAACCCGTGGCGCAGAAACACTCCGGCAATAAGTTTCCCTTCAACTGATATATCACATAATCCCAGTTCAGAGGTATCGTTGAGCAGCGTAGAATAGGGGCGTTGACCAAGCCGCGAAACACATGTGAAACGTTTCCGGCAAACCAAACGCGCGATATGCGCCTATTTAAGTTGGAGGCAACTATGGGTCTGCTCGATTCGCTTAAGTCCACCTTCACCTCGACCGGCGAGGCGTCCGTTCCGCCCGCAGCAAGCTTCGCTACCCGCGAAGGCGTCATCTATGCCCCCGTTAACGGCGTGCTCGTCAACCTGGACGAGGTTCCCGACGAGACGATCGCCTCGGGCATGCTTGGCCAGGGCTATGGCATCGAGCCCATTACCGGCACCATCTATGCGCCCGCCAACGGCCGCATCGGTGCCACCACTGTCACCAACCACTCCATCGGCATGATCACCGAGGACGGTCTTCGCGTGTTTATCCATGTTGGCCTGGGCACCGTGGAAATGAACGGCAAGGGTTTTGCCCGCTTTGTCGAGATGGGCGATGTGGTCAAGGCAGGCCAGCCGCTCATCAGCTTCGACCGCGAGGCCATTAAGGCCGCTGGTCACGAGGACATCGTGACCGTCATCGTCTCCGAGCTCGATCGTCTTAAGAGCATCGACCATGTCGGCGAGTCTGGAACGCTTATCGGCGGCAACCCGCTCGTCAAGCTGGGCGACCCGCTGCTGGTTGCCAAGACCAAGTAGCCAGGCCCCGCGCCACACAGCCAAAAGGCACCTCGTCAAGCGCCCACGACCATTTGGCCGCGGGCGCTTTTCGTTTGAAAAACCATCCCGCCAATGCCTTATCTGTATAGCCCAAATGAGCCGAGCTGCTAGAATATCGAACTGTATGGATAACTATCATTCAACCGTTATGGGAGGATACGTGAACCGCACCAAAATCGCGCAGCTCTATGCCGATGCCGAGTCGCTCGGCGGCCAGACCGTCACCGTCGCCGGCTGGGTCAAGTCCGTCCGCGACATGAAGAACTTTGGCTTTGTTACGCTCAACGACGGCAGCTGCTTCCGCGACCTGCAGGTCGTCATGAACCGCGAGGCACTCGACAACTACGACGAGATCGCCCATCAAAACGTCTCGGCCGCACTCATTTGCACCGGCACCGTCAAGCTGACCCCCGATGCGCCCCAGCCCTTCGAGCTTTCTGCCACCTCCATCGAGGTCGAGGGCACGAGCGCCCCGGATTACCCGCTGCAGAAGAAGCGCGCAACCGTCGAGTTCCTGCGCACCCAGCAGCACCTGCGCCCGCGCACCAACCTGTTCCGCGCCGTGTTCCGCATCCGCTCTGTCGCGGCTGCCGCCATCCACCGCTTCTTCCAGGAGCAGGGCTTTGTCTACGTCAACACCCCCATCATCACCACGAGTGACTGCGAGGGCGCCGGCGAGATGTTCCGCGTGACCACGCTCGACCCCAAAAATCCGCCCCTCACCGAGTCCGGCGAGGTCGACTGGAGCCAGGACTTCTTTGGCAAGCATGCAAGCCTCACCGTGTCCGGCCAGCTCAATGCCGAGAACTTTGCCATGGCCTTTGGCGACGTGTACACCTTTGGTCCCACCTTCCGTGCCGAGAACTCCAACACCACGCGCCACGCCGCCGAGTTTTGGATGATCGAGCCCGAGATGGCCTTTGCCGACCTTAACGACTACATGGATAGCGCCGAGGCCATGCTCAAGTATGTCCTTAAGGACGTCATGGCAACCTGCCCCGACGAGCTCAATATGCTCAACAAGTTTGTGGACAAGGGTCTGCTCGAGCGCCTGGACCATGTCGCCAACTCCGACTTTGCCCGCGTTACCTACACCGAGGCCGTCGAGATCCTGGAGCAGGCAGTCGCCGCCGGTCACAAGTTTGATTACCCCGTCAGCTGGGGCATCGACCTGCAGACCGAGCACGAGCGCTTCCTGACCGAGGAGCACTTTAAGCGCCCGACCTTCGTGACCGACTACCCGGCCGAGATCAAGGCGTTCTACATGCGCATGAACGAGGACGGCAAGACCGTCGCCGCCGCCGACTGCCTGGTGCCGGGCATCGGCGAGATCATCGGTGGCTCCCAGCGCGAGGAGCGCCTGGATCTGCTCGAGGCCCGCATCAAGGACCTGGGTATGAATCCCGAGCAGTACAAGTACTACCTTGACCTGCGCCGCTACGGTTCCTGCAAGCACGCCGGCTACGGTCTGGGCTTCGAGCGCTTGGTCATGTATCTGACCGGCGTGGGCAACATCCGCGACGTCCTGCCGCACCCGCGCACCGTGGGCAACGCCGACTTCTAATCGTCGAACGCTAGCTCGCGTCGCCACACGCCAACGCTCATCGCACAAGCGTCTCTCGACATCGGTCGAGAGACGCTTTTTTCAACAGCATCCGTCAAGCTTTTGGCAAGTTTTTGGTCAGTTGAGCAGGGCTGTTGAAAACTCGACCCGCCGTTTGCCGACGACTACCGACCGCCCAGAGCGCCCTGCGCCCCTGGGAAAGCCCCGCGTCCTAGGCTCCATACCGTCGCCACCCAAAACGGAAAGGACGTGGGCACCATGACCGAAGCCGCTGTTGAAACCTACGACACCACGACGAGGGGCGCCGCCTCGATGGCAGCCTATCGCGCCGTTCGTATCCTGCAGCTCTTGAGCGAAAACACCGGCGAAGACAAGGCCATGCTTTCCGATGAGCTGATCCGGCGCCTCGCCCATCCCGACGACCCCGCCCGCATGCCCATCTCGGCGGCGCGGCGCAGCATCTACACCGCCATCTCCGCGCTTCGCCATGCCGGATACGAAATTGAATACAAACGCGGCGTGGGCTACAAACTTCTTACCCGCCCGCTCACCGATGAAGAGATCATCCGGCTCCACGGTATGGTCATGCGCAACCGCTCCACGCCTATCGCTATCCGCAAGAGCATGGCGCAGCACTTAGTTGCCATGGCGAGCGCCGACGTTCGCGGCTACCTCGATACACCCGAACCCGCTCCAAGCGCAGGCAGCAAGGCTACCAAGGCAACACGCACGCCCATCAAGCGCATCGACACGTGCGAGCTCGTCGAGCAGGCCATCGACCACGGAACCACGGTGAGTTTTGATATTTCGAGCGTCACGACACGCGGCGAAACCGAAGCAGCACGGATGACACTCCGTCCCTTTGCCATCAGGCAGCGCGATGGCATCTCGTATCTGCTGGGAACGGTCTACGACGCCCGAGGCACCGACGATACGCTGCGCACCGTCGAGATCGCCCGTATGAGAAACGTCAGCACGCGCCTGCTCGACGGCAAGAAGCTCTTCGCCGCCCTGGACGAGGACGACGCCTCCTCCGCCGCATAAGACCCTCCGCCGCCCATTCGACTACCCGTACCGCCCATCCGATTCTGTATTAAAAAACCCGCCAGGCTGTTGTAAAAATGGACATCAGCGCTACTATAGTTCCACTTGCACTTTGTCCCAGTGCAGTGTTTCCAGCCATTTTTATACTGGGGGTAATGATATGAAGGACATCACCATCAGTCGCAGGAGCCTTCTGGTCTCCGCCGGCCTGCTCGCGCTCGCCCCGCTCGCCGGATGCGGCGGCAACTCTGGTTCCGGCTCTGCTGCCGCCGGTTCCGACTACACCATCGGCGTTCTGCAGCTCACCGAGCATTCCGCACTCGATGCCGCCAACGACGGCTTTGTCAAGGCCATCAAGGAGAGCGGCCTTAAGGTCAAGATCGACCAGAAGAACGCCCAGAACGACCAGTCCACGTGTAAGTCCATTGCCGACAAGTTTGTGGGCGACAACGTCAACCTGATTTATGCCATCGCCACGCCCGCCGCGCAGGCTGCCGCCGGCGCCACGGCCGATATCCCCATCGTGGGCTGCGCCATCACCGACTACGCCGCCTCCGGCCTGGTCCAGGACAACGACAAGCCCGGCACCAACGTCACGGGCGCTTCCGACCTCACCCCGGTCGCCGAGCAGCTCGAGATGATGCAGAAGGTCCTGCCCGACGTTAAAAAGGTCGGCCTGCTCTACTGCACCGCCGAGTCCAACTCCGACGTCCAGATCAAGGCCGCCAAGAAGGAGCTCGACAAGCTGGGCCTCGAGTACACTGACTTCACCGTCTCGAGCTCCAACGAGATTCAGTCCGTCGTCGAGTCTGCCGTGGGCAAGGTCGACGCGCTGTACTCCCCCACCGACAACACCATCGCCGCGGGCGCCTCGCAGGTGGGCCAGATCTGCAAGGAGAACAAACTTCCCTTCGTGACTGGCGAGGAGGGTATGTGCATGGCCGGCGGCCTGTTCACCCTCTCCATCAACTATGAGGACCTGGGCTACGCCGCGGGCGAGATGGCCGTTAAGATCCTGAAGGGCAAGGCCAAGCCCGAAGACATGCCGATCAAGCACCTCTCGAGCAAGGACCTGGTCGTCGTCAAGAACGACGAAATGGCCGAGGCCCTGGGCATCGACCTTTCCGCCCTGGACGCGTAATGCCATACGCGGCATGCGTCTAGAGCCCGTGCTCGCGCTTTAGCCGCGTTATTCAATATCTGAGCCACAGGGGCGGGCGCTGTAGACCGGCGTCCGCCCTGCTTGTTTCAGGTAAAACAAAACGTCTGTCCGTAACTCTTCTATGCATTGTTACCGCTATTATGGTGAATCACGTGTCCACCCTATCCTAGGAGGTATGAAGCAATCTCATTGCATTGCAGGGCGCCGTTTCGCAGGGCGTCCTCTGGGGCATTATGGTGCTTGGCGTGTTTATCACGTTCCGCCTGCTCGACATTCCCGATATGACCTGCGACGGCAGCTTTGCCCTCGGCGGCTGCGTCTGCGCTGTGCTCATCGTCAATAACAACGTCGACCCGCTGCTCGCCGTGCTGGCCGGTATGTGCGCCGGCGCCATCGCGGGTGCCGTCACGGGCATTTTGACCACCGTCTTTGAGATTCCCGCGATCCTCGCCGGAATCCTCACCCAGATCAGTCTGTGGTCAATCAACCTGCGCATCATGGGCAAGTCCAATACGCCCATTCTTGCCAAGGGCACCGTGTTCTCGGCCGTCAGCAATATGACCGGCCTGCCGCAGTCCACCGTTGCCATCATCTTGGGCATCCTGCTCGCCGTGGCTATCGTTGCCATCCTGTATTGGTTCTTTGGCACCGAGATCGGCTCGGCGCTGCGCGCCACCGGCAACAACGAGTACATGATCCGCGCCCTGGGCGTCAACACCAACTCCACCAAGATGATCGCCCTTGTGCTCTCCAACGCCCTCATCGGCCTTTCGGGCGCGCTCATCTGCCAGAGCCAAAAGTATGCCGACATTGGTATGGGCACCGGTGCCATCGTTATCGGTCTTGCCGCCATTGTTATCGGTGAGGTGCTCGGCCGTCTGCTGCCCGGCGGCCTCACGCAGTTTAGCGTCCGTCTTGCCTCCGCCGTCTTTGGCTCCGTGGTCTACTTCCTTATCCGCGCCATCGTGCTGCAAATGGGCATGGACGCCAACGACATGAAACTGCTCTCCGCCGTGATCGTCGCCGTGGCCCTGTGCGTGCCCGTGGTTTGGGAGCGCTATAAGCTCCGCAGCTCCTACACGAAGGGGGATGAGGCAGATGCTTAAGCTCTCGCACGTCAAAAAGACCTTTAACAAGGGCACCGTCACCGAGAAGCGCGCGCTCACCGGCGTCGACCTCACCCTGAATGACAGCGACTTTGTAACCGTGATTGGCGGCAACGGCGCCGGCAAGTCCACGCTGCTCAACATGATCGCCGGCGTATATCCGCTCGATTCGGGCGTTATCGAGCTCGACGGCAACGATATCTCGCGTCTGAGCGAGTCGCAGCGTGCCAAGTACCTGGGCCGCGTGTTCCAGGACCCCATGCGCGGCACCGCAGCCGACATGCAGATTGCCGAGAACCTGGCCCTCGCCAAGCGTCGCGGCCAGCGTCGCGGCCTTTCGTGGGGCGTCACCAAGGCCGAGAAAGATGAGTACGTTGAGCTGCTCAAGCGCCTGGACCTTGGTCTGGACACGCGTCTCAACGCCAAGGTCGGCCTGCTCTCGGGCGGACAGCGCCAGGCACTCACCCTGTTGATGGCCACGCTCACCAGGCCGCGCCTGCTGCTGCTCGACGAGCACACCGCGGCCCTCGACCCCAAGACGGCCTCTAAGGTGCTCAACCTGACCGAGGAGATCGTCGACGAGAACCACCTGACCACGCTCATGGTCACGCACAACATGAACGACGCCATCCGTCTGGGCAACCGTCTGATCATGATGCACGAAGGCCACGTGATCTACGACGTGGCGGGCGATGAGAAGAAGTCGCTCACCGTAGCCGACCTGCTGCAGAAATTCGAGGAGGTCTCGGGCGGCGAGCTCGCCAACGACCGCATGCTGCTAAGCTAAACCTACCAAAAAGGGACAGGTTTATTTTGGCAGGTTTTATCTGCGCAAACGTCAAAACCGCCGCTAAGGGACAGGCGCCCTTGCGGCGGTTTTCGCATATTATGTCGATAATCCGATATTCAACCAGACATTCTGGCTAAGGACTAAGGAAACTGCCATGAAAAGACTCCCCCGCCTTGCGTTAGCCACCGCGTTGTTTGCCGGCGCGCTCGCAGGCATCCCAAGCCTCGCTTTCGCGGGGAACCTGCCCGCCGCTATTGACGGCTCCGTGGCCGTCATGCACACCAACGACATCCACGGCAGCTACAAGTACAGCTACAACGCAAGCAAGGGCACCGGCACTGTGGGCTTTGATGGGCTGGCGGTTCTCTATAGCGCCCAAAACAGCGCCCCCGATCTTTTGCTCGATGCGGGCGACACCTTCCACGGGCAGTCCTTCGCCACCATGAGCGAGGGCAAGAGCATCGCCGAGCTCATGGACACCTTCTATGTAGACGGCTACGACGCGACCACGCCGGGCAACCACGACTGGAGCTACGGCGCGGACAAGCTCCGCACCATGACCGGCTACAGCACCACCGGCACGCCCTTCGCCATGCTCTGCGCGAACGCGAAGTCTACGAGCGGCGTATGGAGCTCGAGCATCACGAAGACGCTCGATCGCACCTGGGAGGATAGCGAGGATCACTCCACATTCGACTACAAAATCAAGGTCGGCGTCGTGGGTGCCATGGATGAGTCGCTGGGATCCTCGCTGCGCGCGGACCTGGTCGCGGGCACGTCGTTCTCGAGTGCCACGAACGCCATCAATACCGAGGCAGAGCAGCTGCGCAAGGAGGGCTGCGATGTTGTTGTGTGCATCGCGCACACGCTCGACGCCAAGACCTTTGCCACGCGACTCCGTGGCGTCGATGCCCTTATCGCAGGCCACGAGCACATCAACCTTAACGAGAAGGTGACGGGAGCCGACGGCAAGACAATCCACGTTGTCGAGGCGGGCAGTGCCTTTGCCGAGGTGGGACTGCTTTCCATTCCGTACAAGTACGACACCAATGGCACCGAGTCGACCGACGATGACACGGTCACGGTCCCTGCAGACGGCAGCGACGAGAAGCTCTACACCGCCAAGAACGTCAACGACCTTTTGGCAGACCCCGACAAGGGCTCCGACTACCAGAGCCGCCTTGAGGCCGTCCGCAACAAGATCAAGCCGCTCGACGAGGACTTTGAAAACGAATCGAACAAGGTGCTCGGCACATCCACCACCAACTATTTCTACGGCGAGGACGCCGCAGGCACGCATGGTTGGGAAATGGTGCGCACCACCGATTTCCGCCTCAGCAAGGAGGACGACACCACCAAAGCCCAGACCATCGGCCACGTGATTTGCGGCTCCTATCTTGCCTTGACGGGCGCGGACCTCGCTATCGAAAACGCTGGCGGCATCCGCGGTGGCATCGCTGCGGGCGATGTGACCGCCGGCAACGTCATCGCTATCTCGCCTTACGGCAACACCGTGGAGACCTGGACCATGACCGGCGCGGACTTCCTGGCAGCGCTCGAGCACTCACTGCAGATCAGCGACGAGTGCAATCACAGCTACGAGCTTCAGCAAGCCTACGTGGCAGCCGGCCATACCGAGCAGGAGGCGCAAGACAAGTACAAGTGGCGCGATGACTCTGGCAGCGTTCTCTCCTTTGGCGGCATCAACGTTACGATTGATTGGACGCAGCCCGAAGGCAAGCGCATTGTGAGTGCCACACTCACCAAGGACGGCAGCACGCTCGACCCCGCCAAGGCCTATACCGTCGCCACCAACAACTACATCATCACCAACACGACCGACTTTCCCACCTTTGCACACGCCACCAAGTACACCGAGTGGGGCACGTGCGAGGCGGCGCTGAGGGCGCTGATCGGGCAGAACGGCTGGGAGAGCAAGATGGCCTCGCTCGCGGGCACCATCAGCTTTGGCTCCGCTGCCGTGGACCCCACGCCCACACCGGCCCCGACGCCTAAGCCCTCGCCCAAGACGGACACGACGACCACGAAGGTCATCACCAA
>DBEXKF010000375.1:0-5509 GCA_048175045.1 Collinsella sp. | reverse complement strand
GAAAAGGGCAACTTTGTCCACGACGTGCTGGAGCATCTGCATGCCCGTCTGCCCCAAGAGGGCATGGAGCGCGTGACGCCCGAGAATCTGCCGCGCGCACAGGAGCTGCTGCACGAGGTCTTTGACGAGACGTTGGCCGAGCACGCCGGCAAGCGCGGCACGGAGGGCCCGCTGGTGCCGCTCTCTGCGGTGGAGGAACGCCAGGTGGCCGAGATCTTGCCGCAGCTGGAGGGTGTGCTTGCCTACGAGTCCGAGGCACTTGCCCCCTTTGCCCCGCGCTACCTGGAGTTCGCCTTCAACGAGCTCAAGGTCGAGTATGCCGGTTGGCCGCTTGGCGGGCGCATCGACCGCGTGGACGTGGACGCCGAGAATCGTGCCGTGGTGATCGACTACAAGCATCGCACGGGCGTTGAGGAGTTTAAGCTCGCCGACCCCACGGTGCGCGACGAGGAATCGGGCACGGCGCCCATCGACGATCCGCGCTGGTTGCCACCACATACCCAAACGCTCATCTACGCCCAGGCCATGCGTCGGGCGCTGGGCCTAGATACCCGTGCTGCGCTCTATTTCTCGACCAAGGGCGGCAAGCCCGCGCTGCGCGGCGCGGCGAGTGCCGAGTTGCTCGAGGAAGAGCGTGGTGACGGTCGCATCCCGGGCCTCAAGAAGGGTTTCCCGGGCGAGGGCGGCAGCATGGACTTCGATGCCCTGCTCGACCGCGTGGAGACCGGCATTGCCGAGCGCCTGCGCGAGCTCGAGGCAGGTGACGTCGCCGCTGTCGACCCGACATCGGCGCAAGCCGCGCATGCGCGCTGTTCGTATAACCACCAAGGAACGTTTGTAAGGAGGGGCGTGTAGACCATGGATCTTTCGACTTTGATGCCGCAACAGCTGCAGATCGTCAAGACGCTCGACCGTCCGCTGTTTGTCTCGGCGGGCGCCGGTTCGGGCAAGACCTTTACCCTCACGCGCCGCATCGTCTACGCGCTCTCGCCCGAATCCGGTCCGTTCGTCGAGCATCTGGACCAGGTGCTCGCCATCACCTTTACCAAGGATGCCGCGGCCGAGATTCGCGACCGCGTGCGCCGTGCGCTTATCGACGAGGGCATGGACGAGGAAGCACTGACCGTCGACGACGCGTGGATTTCGACCATTCACGGCATGTGCTCGCGTATCCTGCGCGCGCATGCGCTGGAGCTGGGCATCGACCCCGAGTTCACGGTGCTCACCGATACCGACGAGCTTATGGACCAGGCTGTTGAGCATGTGCTGGCCCGCGCGACGGCGCCCGATGCCGCCCCCGAGCTCGCGGCATCGCTCAAGGCCCTCTATGCCTGGTATCCCATGGCGGGCGAGGGCGGTTCCTTTGGCACCGGCACGACCATCAAGGGCCTGGTGCGCGACCTGCTGGAGCTGTCGAGCCAGTTGCCGGGCGGTATGGACGACGTGTGCGTGGCGCGCGGCCAGGCCGATACCTCGGCACTCGCCGATGCCTATCGCGCAGCGCTGGGCGCAAGCAAGGCCGCGACCGAGAAGGCGCAGATGGCACTCGACGCCATTGACGCGTTCGAGGCGAGCGGCAAGACCATGGCCGATGCAGCGCGACTCATGATGTCGTGCACCATGCCGCGCGCGAGCAAGGCATTCCCTAAGGAGCAGGTCGAGCTGCTCAAGGCCGAGGCCGCCGATGCGTTTATCAATATCGTGCTTGCCTGCGGTGGCCCGGCGCTCGATGCGCTGGTGGGCCTGGCCCGTTCCGTGGAGGCTGAGTATCGCGCGCTCAAGGCCGGCCAGTCTGCCCTCGACAACAACGACCTGCTGCGCATGGCCTACGAGGCCCTGTGCGATTACCCGGCCATCCGAGCGGCATACGAGGGCCGCTTTAAGATGGTCATGATCGATGAGTTCCAGGATACCGACCAGATGCAGGTCGATTTGATTCGCTATCTGACGGGCGCGGTGGAGCGCGCGGTGTGCACCGTAGGCGATGCGCAGCAGTCCATCTATCGCTTCCGTGGCGCCGAGGTCGAGGTGTTCCGCCGTCAGGAGCGCAAGGTGGGCTCCTCTGCTGCGCCCGAGACGTCCGTCGCATCCGATGCCCCTGCCGGCGAACTCGTCAAACTCGTGCGCAACTTCCGCAGTCATGACGAGGTACTGCGCTATGTGGCCCGCGTCTTTGATGGCGACGACGGCGGCCTGATGCAGGGCTTTTTGGACCTTGAGGCAAGCGACGGCCGCAAGGACACGCTGGTGGCAGACGCCTCGCGTCGCCAGGCCCTCTTTGTTGCCGGCGGCAGTACGCAGGAGCGCACACAGGCCAAGGCCCGTGCGATCGCCGAGCGATTCCGCGCGCTTGCCGATGCCGGCCAGCCCCAGGGCGGCATGGTGCTGCTGCTGGGCCGCATGACCAACGCAGACGTCTACGCACAGGCCTTCCGTGACCAGGGGCTCGACTGCGTCATCGCGGGCGGCTCGGTCTTTGCGCAGGCTGCCGAGGTGCAGACGGTGCGCGCCCTGGTCTGCGCGCTCGCCAACCCGGCCGATACGGCGCAGGGCCTTATGCCGCTGCTGGCATCGCCGATGTTTGCACTCGGCGCCCAGGAGTTTTTGGCGCTTGCGACCAAGCTCGACGAGCAGACGGGGGAGACCTCGCGCCGCAACATCGATGCAGGCATCATGAGCGATTTCGACGTGCCGGGCCTGCAGGGCCTGCCGCTCGTGACGCGCGCCCGCGAGGTTCTGCGGTATGCGCTTCGTCGCGTGGGCCGCGATTCGTTCGCCGCCATCGCGCGCGACGTGGTTAACGCCTCCGGCTGGTTTGTGCGTCTGGCACAGCGTGGTCCCGAGGGCAAGGCCATTGCCGCCAACGTGCTCAAGGCGCTCGACGCTGTGGCCGAGGCGGAGGCCGAGTTCGGCAACTCGCCGCGTTCCATCGCGCTTGCCTTCGATCGCTTCATGGCGGGCAAGGAAGCCCCGGGTGCCCTCAACGAGGAGGGCGACGGCGCGGTGCGCATCATGACGGTGCATGCCTCCAAGGGTCTGGAATATCCGGTCGTGGCGGTCGCGGAGTGCTTTGGCGTGCGTAAGTCCTCGGGTGCGGCACAGATGGGTCGCGTTGAGGGCGGAGCGCAGGTCGTGGCGCTGCCGGCACGCTTCGACGGCATTAAACTCGCGGACGGCACGTTCGTAAAGGGCGATGACGTCAAAAAGCAGTTTGAGCATGCGTTTAAGGGCAAGGGCACGTCGCTGTGGCTGCCGCCGGAGCTCATGGAGGATGTCTGCGCGACGGGTTCTCCCGCCGAGGCATTTGCTCGCCTGCGCAACGATGACCTGCAGCTTTCGCTCGAGGAGCGGGCCCGCTTGCTCTATGTTGCCATGACGCGTGCGCGCGAGCTGGTGATCTTGGCGATGGATGCCGGCGTGAGCCGCGGCAAGGTGACGGCGCCGACCTTCGACGTCGAGACCGATCTGACCTACGACGTGCTGCGCCGTATTTTGCCGACTGACGCTCTGGACATGCCGCAGCTTGATGCCGATCGCCTGGTGTTCGACAACTCCCAGCCGGGCGACTACGAGCTTATCTCGCTGGCGAACTTTACCTTTGGCGAGCAGGCATTTGAGGCCAACGCTTCACTGGATGCCGAGGGAAGGCTCGTTCGCGGTGATGCGAAGCCGGAGGGCGCCGGTGCAGATGCCCGCGCCGCCGTCCCCGGTCCTGCCGACCCCGAGCCCGATGCGTTTGAGCTCGTGTATCCCCAGGCGGTGGGCGTGCGCATGGGTATCTGTCCGTATCCGGCGCGCGATTCGTACAGCTACTCGTCAATTGCCGCGGCGCTGCATGCCGAGTCCGAGGACCGTGCTGCCGAGGCGCGCGTGCCCATGGACGAGGCCGGCGATGATGCGGAGTCGGATGGTTCCGAGATGACGGATGCAGACGTGGCCGCCGTTGAGCCTACCGGCAACCCCATGGCGCTGGGCTCGGCGTTCCATGCCGCCTGCCAGTGGCTGATCGAGATGGGTGCCGATGCGCTGCCCGCCGCGCGTGCCGATGCACTGGCGCGTCTGTGGCGCCTGACGCCGGAGCAACGCGAACGTTTCGACGTTGCCCTGGACCGCTGGCTCAAGTCGGCTGTTCGTGCCGACCTGCTCGCGTGGCCGTGCGTTCGCGCCGAGGTGCCGTTCTTTTCGCTGGGCTGCGAGGACGAGGACATCGCTCGCTACGGTGCATATGCCGAGGGCGCCATCGACGCTTTGGCGACGAACCCGGCCGATCCGTCACGCGCGCTGGTCATCGACTACAAGACGGGCGGCACACCGGACGAGACGCCGGAACAGTTGCAGGAGAAGCACGTCCTGCAGGCGCGCGTCTACGCTGATGTTCTACACAAGGCGGGCTTTGAGGCCGTGACCGTCAAGTTCGTCCGCGTGGAGCAGGCGAATCCAACCATCTTCGTCGAACCCGCCGAGCCTCAGGTGGTCACCTACAACCTCTAGTCCTCAGATAACTTGCGGTGGAATACGGACTGTTTTGGCCAAAAAAGCCGCCAAACAGTCCGCATTTCACCGCAACTGCAAGAGGAGCCGTGTGGGTTTGGGCTAGGTTCGGGTGCCGTCCGCGCTGTGCGGTAGAATCGTAACCCTAAGATCACGAACCCGCATCGGAGCTCATTACATGGCATTCGTCCATCTGCACAATCACACTGTTTTCTCCATGCTCGACGGCGCAACCCGTATCCAGGATATGGTCAACCGTGCCGTTGAGCTTGGCATGCCCGCCGTTGCCATTACCGACCACGGCTACATGTATGGCGTGCCCGACCTGGCGCTGGCCTGCGACGCCGTTAACCACAACACGCCCGAGTACAAAACCTGGAGTCACGACAAGGCCTTCTTGGAAAAGGACCGCCGCGACGAGCTGGTGGAGCCCGATCCCGAGGAAAGCCCGCGCGAGTATGCCCAGTATGTGAAGGACATGGCCATGTGGGACGAGAAGGGCAACATCGACGAGCTCAAGCCGCCCCTGGTCATCAAACCCATCTTTGGCTGCGAGGTCTACTTTACGCCGGACGAGACGCTCGCCCGCGACCATAAGCCCGAGCTCTACCACATGATTCTTCTGGCCAAGGACCAGGAGGGCTACGTCAACCTGATGCAGACGGTCTCCGAGGCCGCTGTGCAGGGATTTTACTACAAGCCGCGCGTGACGCTCGACAACCTGCGTCGCCATGCCAAGGGTATGATCTGCACGAGCGCCTGCATCGCGGGCATCATTCCCAAATACATCGACCGCGGTGACATGGAGGGCGCCATCAAGTGGGCCGAGACCTTCCGCGACACCTTCGACCCTGGCGACTTTTACATCGAGATCCAGGAACACGGCATTACCACCGACAACGGCCTGACCGACGAGCAGATGGACCGCACGCTCATCGACATTGCCAAACAGGTGGGTGTCAAGGTCATCGCCACCAACGACTTCCACTACCTGCGCCGCGAGGACGCGCCCGTACAG
>DBEXKF010000374.1:0-6319 GCA_048175045.1 Collinsella sp. | reverse complement strand
CTGGTGCATGGCTGAGAATTTTGCAGCAGCTCGACTTACTCGTGACGATTGATATTCGCTGGTCCGAGACGGCGCGTGCTTCTGACTTCGTGCTGCCCGACGTGACGTATCTGGAGGCCGACCGCGGCGTGGGAACGGTCGTGGACGCCAACGATGCGCGCGTGTTCTACCGCAACGCCGTGCTGCCTGTGCAGCATGACGACACACGTCCCGGTCGGGAGATTTTTGCCGGTCTGGCGCAGGCGTGTGGCGTGGGCGAGTACTTCCAGTTTACGTCTGACGATCTGGCGGCTGCCCAGGTGGCGCCTTTTGGGGTCAATCTGGACGAGCTCAAGGAGCGCGGCTGGGCCGACACGGGTATTACGTTGCCGTCGCGTACGGGCGAGCCGGCGATTCCCTTGGATGGCGGCAAAATTGCGCTGGCAAGCGACGTATGGGAACGAGCCGGCCTGGGTCGCGTACCCAACTGGATTGCTCCCATGGTGGAGCCCGGTCCGGGGATGTTTCGCCTCATTAGCGGCAATCGACCCTTTGAGTCGCATACCTCGCGAAGACTCGCGGCAGCCGGTGCCGCCGAGGTGGGGTCGGACTTGGACGCCGTGCAGATGAACGCCGATGTCGCCGTTCGCATGGGTATCACCGATGGCGAGGTCGTCGAGCTTGTGAGCGACATGGGCCGCGATCGCGTGCGCGTGGAGACGACGCCCTACCTGCATCCGGCGTGCATCTTCACCTCGGCCGCTCCTGGCGGACGTGCATTTGGTGCTGAGAGTGGTGGCCGGCAGGCCCTGGGCGTCGGTCCGCTCGACCACACGCCGCTGCGCTGGGACCCGTTGACGGGTGCCGCGCTCACCCAGGAAAACGCCGTTCGCGTAGAAAAGATTGTCGCGCGCGGGGATAATGACGAGTAATTGACTCAGCTGATGTATTCGACTGATCCACGTTTCTTTTGAAAGGCCGCACATGAGCGATAGCCAGAACATGTCCGATGAGGTGCGCGCCCGCCTGCGCGCCATCCCCTCCGTCAACGAGCTGCTCGCAGAGTGGCCGGTTGTGAAGGCGGCGGGGGAGACCTGCGACGCGGTGGTGCATGCCGCCGTCACGGCCGAGCTCGACGAGGAGCGCGCCGCCATTCGTGCCGGCGCCGCCCCGCGTTCCAAGCGCGAGCTGGCCTCGGCCATCGAGTGGCGTGCGCATCGCTCCGCGCTGCCGAGCCTTCGTCCCGCCGTCAACGCCACGGGTGTGGTTATCCATACCAACTTGGGTCGCGCTCCGCTCGCGGAATCAGCTGCCAAAGCCGTGGCCGAGGTCGCGCGCGGGTATAGCACGCTCGAGTACAGTGTGGACACCTGTTCGCGCGGGTCGCGCAAGGAGCACGCCGCGCAGCTGATCCGCTCACTCACCGGTGCCGAGGACGCGCTCGTGGTCAACAACAATGCCGCCGCGGTGCTGCTGGTGCTGGCGACTCACGCTGCGGGTAAAGAGGTTATCGTCAGCCGCGGTGAGCTTGTCGAGATTGGCGGCAGCTTCCGCATCCCCGATGTCATGGCGGCTTCGGGCGCCAAACTCGTCGAGGTCGGCGCCACCAACCGCACGCATTTGGGCGACTACGAGCGCGCCATCACGCCCGATACGGCGATGATCCTCAAGGTCCATCCTTCCAACTATCGCATCGAGGGCTTTCACGAGGAGGTAGGCTCTCGGGAGCTTGCCGCCCTGGCCCACAAGCATGGCCTGCTGTTCTACGAGGACCAGGGGTCGGGCGCGCTGTTGCCCGACGACATCTTGGTGCGCGGAGGCGAAGAAACCACGCCGGCTTCGGTCGCGGCGGGGCTCGATATCGTGTCATGCTCGGGCGATAAGCTGCTCGGCGCCGCGCAGGCGGGCATTATCATGGGTCGTCGCGATCTGGTCCAGGCCTGCGGGTCGCATCCGCTTATGCGTGCCCTGCGTCCGGGTAAGCTTGCACTGGCGGCGCTCGAGGCTACACTGCGCATTTACATGGACGGGGCGGATGTGGCCCATCGCGAGGTGCCGGTACTCAACATGCTCACGCTTCCGCAGGCTCATCTGGAGCGTCGCGCACGCAAGTTGCGCGATCTGATGGTGGCGGGCCTCGATAAGGCTGGCTGCCCGTGCGCCGTTCAGGTGGAGATCGTCGAGGAGTCGTCGACTCCCGGCGGCGGCTCGCTGCCTACCGTCGAGTTGCCCACCATGTGCGTTGCCGTGCGTCTTGTCGATGAGCGTCTTTCCGTTGACGCACTCAAGCGCTCGCTCGTCCAAGATTTCGACACTCCGGTCGTCACACGAACCTCGCACGATCGCATTTTGTTTGACGTCCGTACGCTCGTGGGCGACCGCGATATCGAGACGGCGGCATCGACGCTCGTCGCGTGCGTTGAGAAGGCGATTGCTCGATGAGTGAGGTTCAAGCGCTGGTAGAGTGTCCCGTTATCGTTGGCACGGCGGGCCACGTTGACCATGGTAAGTCGGCACTGATCGAGGCGTTGACCGGCAAGAATCCCGACCGTCTGGAGGTCGAACGTCGTCGCGGCATGACGGTGGAGCTGGGCTTTGGCGAGCTGGCGCTGCCGAGTGGCAAGATCGTTGGCCTGGTCGACGTGCCCGGCCATGCCCACTACCTGCGCGCCATGGTGCAGGGCGCCACGGGTATCGACGTGGCCGTGCTGGTGATTTCGGCCGTCGAGGGCGTGATGCCGCAGACCCGCGAGCACGTGCATGTGCTGGAGCTGCTGGGCGTTACGCATATGGTGGTCGCGCTGACGATGTGTGATCTGGCCGACGCCGAGATGACCGAGCTTGCCGAGCTTGATGTCGATGACTTTTTGTCGGGTACCGTGTTTGCGGACGCGCCGATCGTGCCTGTGTCGTCCAAGACAGGCGAGGGGATCGAAAGGCTGCTCGCCGTGCTCGACGAGCAGGTTGCCGCTTGCTGGGATGCCTGCCGTTCCCGCGCCGAGCTCACTGATGCCGCGCCGCGTCTGCCGATTGACCGCTGCTTTACGATCAAGGGCGTCGGCACAGTCGTGACGGGAACGTTGCACGATGCGCCGGTTGCGGTGGGCGACGAGCTGATGGCTTTGCCGTCGCGTACGGTCTGCCGTGTCCGCGGGATTCAGGTGCATGGCGATACGCCGCGCGCGCTGCCTGGGCAACGCGTGGCGCTCAACCTGGTTGGTGACGGTGTCGCGGCGCTTGACCGTGGCGAGATGCTGGGCGTGGCGGACCGCTTTGGCCAGACGATGCGCTTTATGATGGCGTTTACGTATTTGGGCCGCGAGGGCGCCAAACCGCGCGTGCTCGAGTCGGGTGCGCGCGTGCACGTGATGGCGGGTACGGCCGAGGTCGTCGGTCGCATCATGTTCATGGAGGGTGAGGCCCCCATGGCGGTGGGCGAGTCCCGTATTGTTCAGGTGCGCTTGGATAACTCGCTGCCGCTACGTGCCGGGGATCATGCCGTGGTGCTGTCCTATTCGCCCGTGATGCTTATTGGCGGCGGGCGCGTGCTGCTTTCTCGCTGCCGTCGCTCTCGCGAGCTTGCCGAAGGGGAGCGTGCGCTGTATGCGGCGCTCGAGGCCGGAGATATTGAGGGCGCTGTGGGTGCGTGGCTGGCGCTGCAAGCGCTGCCGGTTGCGGCTGCCGATGTTACCGCGGCGCTCGATCTTGTTGCCGGTGAGGCTGAGGCGGCGTTGCGCGTGTTGGTGGCGAAGGGCGCTGCTCGCGCGCTTGCTGGCTCGGATGGCTCGCTGTATGCAGATGCTTCCGTGCTCGACGCCGCGATGAATGCACTGGCGGCGACCCTGTCAGCCATGCATGCGGCGGCTCCCAAGGAGACGGGCTTTACGCCCGGTGCCGTTGCCCATGCTGCGTGGCCTGCCGCTGATGAAGCCGTTGCCGCGGCTCTGATTGCCGAGGGCTGCTCGCGTGGCGTGTGCGCCGCCGAGGGCGCCGAGGTATTCGATCCGCATTCGGCCGCCGCGGCGGCACGCGTGGTGCGAGAGGCTTGCGAGCGCATCGTCGCGCTGCTTGACGAGGCTGGCCTGGATGCACCGGCGCTTCCCGAGGTGGGCGAACAGCTGCAGCTCGGTCGCGACACCATGACGCGTGCCCTGCGCGAGCTTTCGCTCAACCGCTCGATCGTTAAGGTCGAGCGCGACGTTGCCCTGTCCGCTGCTGCCGAGGCCCATGCGCGTGAGCTCGTCGCCGCCGCCATTGAGGCGGCCGGCGGCGCTGCCACCACGAGCGTGCTGCGTGAGGCTCTGGGCGTGTCGCGCAAACGTGCCATCAGCATCTTGGAGCACCTGGATGCCGTACGCTTTACGGTGCTCGACAAGGACGCCGGCGGCCTGAGGTCCCTGCGCTAGGCCACCCTTATCAGTTGCGGTGAAATAGTTCCTGTTTTCGGCCTCTAACGCCAAACCAGGAACTATTCCACCGCAACGTCTTGGTCGTCTTTTTGGGATGGGGCCTGTTCGGTTTGGTAAAATACCGGCTCACTTGGGAACGGATGGGCTCCGGTGGGCTCCGCGGTCCTCAAAACCGTTGCGAGGCGTGCAAAACGTCTTGGATGTGTTCGATTCACATACGTTCCCGCCATACGCTACCAGCGCTTTTGTGTTCGCGGTCTTGCTGCGTGCCGCAAAGGCGCTGTTTTGTTTTTGCACGAGCTTTTTGTAGCGCCGCTATTTCGGCGGCGGTATTTAGCTTCGTGCACCGGGTTTCGAGCATGCCGATGGGGGTGTTTTGCCGTATGACTACCGTAAGACGAGCCGATCTTTCTTGCGTCGTCCAAGCGGGCGGGCTGTCTTCGCGCATGGGCTGCGATAAGGCGCGCATGGCGTTTTGCGGTGAGCCGCTCATCGAGCGCGTGCTGGGTCGGCTGGCGCCAGTTGCCGGCGAGCTGGTCGTGACGACATCGCGCCCCAGCGAGCTTGCCTATCTTGAGGAGCGCGCGTTTGGCGGACTGGTGCCGCGAGTCGTGTCTGACCTTGAAGGGTCGGCAGGTGCCATGCGCGGCATTGCGAGCTCGCTGGCTGCGGCTTGGCTACCGCTCGTGGCGATTGTTGCCTGCGATATGCCGTTTGTCTCGCCGAAACTCATCGGCGCGCTTGCCGATCGTGTTGAGGCCGAGGCGCTCGACGTGTGCGTGCCGCGCGAGGAGCGGGGGATTGAGCCGCTTTGCGCCGTCTGGCGCCGGGACGCGTGTGCGCCGGTGGCCCAAGAGCTGCTCGCCTGCGACCGTCAGCGCATTCGCTGCCTGATCAATCGCGTTCAGGCTGGTTATATGGATGAGCCGCAGATCGTTAAGGCCGCGGGCTCGACGCTCTGCTTCGAGAACGTCAATACGCCCGAGGAGTTTGCGGCGGCCGAGTTACTCGCCTAGACGATTGGAGTTGCCATGTCTCACGATATTTGCCCCGACACGGGAGAGCCTTGCACTTGCGATGGTTCCGAGCCCTGTACCTGCGGCTGCGGTGGCTGTGGACATACTGCGGAAGAGGAAGCGGCCGCCGCGGCGTATCGTGAGGCGCACCGCGAAGGCCCGTCCGGTGATGCCCTCGACCACGAGCGCAAGATTATCGTGTCGTTTGACAGCACCTTCGATGTGATGGAATGCGAGCAGCTGTGCCTGGATGCCGGTGTGCCCGGGCGCATTATGCCGCTGCCCGGTTCCATCACCGCTGGCTGCGGTCTGTGCTGGGCCATGCCGTTCTCGGGCGATGCGCTCGCCGCCTTCCGCGCTGCTACCGAAGGCCGCGTAACCCCCGCCGACTACCATCAGCTCGTCCTCTAACCACCAACATCACCACAAAGATGCCTGTCCCCAATGTGGTGGTTTGGAACACGTGGACGAAACAGGTTTGAAACACAGGTTTTGCACGTCAGGCACTCAAAAACGCATCTACCTGCATCGTAATCAAAACGAAACATCTGCTCGTCGGCTTATGCGAAACTTTGCTGCAACAGTGCGATATTATCCATACTCGATAAAGTTCGCGGCGCATAGGGTGCCGCGACCAACATTTTCGTTTCCCATCATTGGAGGAAGCATGAGCTACACGCAGAAAGTTCTCGAAGAGCTCAAGGCCCGCTATCCCGAGCAGCCTGAGTTCATCCAGGCCGCGACCGAGATTCTCGGCACCATCCAGCCGGCGCTCGACGCCCATCCCGAGTACGAGGAGGCCGCCCTGTTTGAGCGCCTCGTCGAGCCCGAGCGCATCGTCATGTTCCGTGTTCCCTGGGTAGATGACAAGGGACATGTTCAGGTAAACAACGGATACCGCGTACAGTTCAACAG
>DBEXKF010000373.1:0-9501 GCA_048175045.1 Collinsella sp. | reverse complement strand
TCGATGTGACCGATGGCAACGTAGTCCAGGAAGAACAGCGGCTCGGCGCCCGAAGCCAAAATGTCGTTGACGCACATAGCGACCAGGTCCTGGCCCACCGTCTCGTGACGGTCCATGATCTGGGCAAGCACGAGCTTGGTGCCCACGCCGTCGGTACCGCTAATCAGAATCGGGTCTTCCATATCCTTAAGCGCGGCAGCCGAGAACAGGCCACCAAAGCCACCGATGCCGCCGATGACCTCGGGACGGTTGGTGTCCTTAACCATCTGCTTAATAGCGTCAACGGCACGGCCGCCCTCGGCGGTATCGACGCCGGCATCCTCATACGTCACATGCTTGCTGTCGCTCATCTGAGCCTTCCTCTCCCACTACCGTGGCGCCGCCCGGGCGCCAAACGGTGCTCATAGTTGCGTTCATTTCGGCGCGCGCCATAACAACGCGCGCCGTCATATCAACAAAACAGCAGGTAAAACCTACCAAAATAAACCTGTCCCTACATGGCAGGTTTTAGGCCTCGCCGTGTTCCTCTTCCCAGCTGCGGTCGTCGTATTTCTCGACCACGGCGTCGTCGTCAAAGTGCAGCGGCTTGTCCAGGTTGCGGGGCTTAAAGCCCTCCATGAACTTGTCGCGGCCAAAACTCTCGGGAATCGCCACGGGGTAGCGGCCGGTAAAGCACGCATCGCAGTAACCGCCCTTGGGCATGACCTTAAGCAGGCCCTCGACCGAAAGGAAGGCCAGCGAATCGGCGCCGATATACTCGCAAATCTCATCGACCGTCTTGTTGGCGCTGATGAGCTGCGACTGCACGTCGGTATCGATGCCGTAGAAGCACGGCCAGATGACCTCGGGCGAGTTGATGCGGATATGAATCTCCTTGGCGCCAGCGTTGCGTAGCATCTTGACGAGCTGCACCATGGTGGTGCCGCGCACGATGGAGTCGTCGATGACGACCAGGCGCTTGCCCTCGATGTTGTCACGCAGCGGGTTGAGTTTCATACGCACGCCCATGGCGCGCAGCTCCTGCGTGGGCTCGATAAACGTACGGCCCACGTAGCGGTTCTTGATAAGGCCCTCGCCAAAGGGAATACCGCTCTCGTGCGAATACCCCTCCGCGGGCGGCAGGCCGGAGTCGGGCACGCCGATGACCAGATCGGCCTCGACGGGCTCCTCGTGTGCCAGCTGACGACCCATGTCGTAACGGCAGGCATAGACGCTCTTGCCGTTCATGATGGAGTCGGGGCGGGCAAAGTAGACCTGCTCAAAGATGCAGTTTGCGGGCTCTTCGGCTGCAGGCACGCCCTGCTCGGATACCAGACCCTCGGCGCTGATGCGCAAAATCTCGCCGGGACGAACGTCACGGACGTACTCGGCACCCACGATGTCGAGTGCGCAGGTCTCGGAAGCAACGACCCAGCCGCCGGCGCGCGTGACACGGACGGCGGAGTCGACCGTCGCGGCGCCGTCCTGCGACGGAAGCTGCGAAACGGATGCGGCATCGGCCTGGTCCAGGCCCTCGTCCACCAGCTTGCCCAGCACGAGCGGGCGAATGCCGTGCGGATCGCGGAATGCGTAGAGCGCCTGCTCGTTGATGAGCGTCATGGCGTAGCCGCCGCGCACGAGCTCCATGGTCTTGCGAATGCCCTCGCGCAGATGGCCTGTACGCTGAGTAAAGTAGCCGATAAGCTTAGTCGCGACCTCGGAATCCGAATTGGAAAGGAACGGCACGCCCAGCTCGATCAGCTGGCGGCGCAGCTCGTCGGTGTTGACGAGGGTACCGTTGTGCGCGAGCGCGATAATGACGCTGTTGATGGTAGAGAGGTGCGGCTGCGAGGCTTCCCAGCTCTTGGCGCCGGCAGTGCCATAGCGCACGTGGCCCACGGCCAGCTGGCCGGAGAGCGTCGACAGGTCGGCGTTGGAAAACACGCGATCGAGCAGGCCCAGATCCTTGCGGACCATAACCGTGCCGCCATCACCCACGGCGATTCCCGCCGATTCCTGGCCGCGATGCTGCAGCGCGCGCAGACCAAAGTACGTCAGTCGAGCCACATCGCGATCGGGTGCCCACACACCAAAAATGCCGCATTCCTCATGCAGCTGGTCGGAGTCCGGATCATACGTCGACATGGTCTTCACCTGTCCCGCGGCACGCTCGGCCGCGCGGATGGTTTCTTGAGACATGGCATCCCCTCAGAGCCTCGTTATTTGGCGTTACCTGCCCTATTATACGCACGGCAAGACAAGCACTCCCGCGCATGAACAGCGCTTTTTAAAAGCCCACCGAGCTTATAATCCGTTTTGCAGCCAAACATTTTATTGGGCAGACACCTCGGGACCGACGATCCCGCATACTTCCGTTGCGACGCGTCTCGCCCGCCGTTGGGGCTTGCATTGTTGCAATTGGGACGTTCGTCCTGTCTTTTGGCAGGTCGGCGGCGTATCCTTGTACCTACAGCAAAACGAGAAAGGTTATGTATGGATCGAAACGAACTCGACCCCAGCGTCCCCAGCGCCACGGAGGTCAAGAAGATCCCCCTCATCATTAAGGTATACGCCGTCCTGTGCATCCTGTCCGGCGTGGGCACGCTCCCGTCGGTCGGCGCCTTTATGTGGCAGGTCATCACCGCGCTCATCAACGGCAACGCCGCCGCCAAGCTCGGCGACAACACGCTCGTCGCGGTCGGCCTTATCGTCGCCGGCATCATGCTCTCTGCGGCAAGCGCCGTCATCCTGATCATCTTTGGCCTGGACCTCATCAAGAACCAGCGCCGCAATGCCGCCCGTCTGTCCTATATCCTTATCGCGTTTACCGTCGTCGAGCTTTTGGTTGACGTGATGCTCCAGGGCATCGGGCCCTTCTTGCTTCGCCCTGCCATCCAGCTCGGCATCCTCGTCGCGCTTTCGGCCACCGTCGACCCCACGCTGCGCCAGGAGCGCGAGCTGCAGCGCCGCCTGCAGGAGATGCTTGATCGCGACGCCGCCGCCGAGGGCATGCTCGGCCGCGACGAGACCGGCGAAGGCTACATCAAACTCAACTACTTCAACCTGTTCTGGGTATTCTTTGTCTGCTGCATACTCGGTCTGATCGCCGAGGACATCTGGCACATGACGGTCGACGACCCGGGCGTCTACCAGAACCGCGCCGGCATGCTGTTTGGTCCCTTCAGCCCCATCTACGGATTTGGCGCCGTACTCATGACCATGGTGCTCAACCGCTTCTACAAAAAGAACCCCATCATTATCTTTTTGGTGAGCGCGCTGCTCGGCGCAAGCTTTGAGGTGTTCGTGGGCTGGTTTATGCAAACCTCGTTTGGCGTGGTCTCGTGGAGCTACTCGCATATGAGGCTCTTTGGCATGCCCGATCCGCTCGCCGTCCTTACCGGCGGACGTACCTGCACAGGCTTCGCCTGCCTGTGGGGTCTGGGTGGCCTCATCTGGATCAAGCTGCTACTGCCGAGGCTGCTCAAGCTCATCAACATGATTCCGTGGAAGAGCCGCTACTCGGCTACCGTCATCTTCACCATCATTATGCTGGTCGATGGCGTTATGACGCTGAAGTCGCTCGATTATTGGTATCAGCGCGTCAACGGCACGGAACCGGATATTCCCGTTGCGCAGTTCTACGGCAAGTACTTCGATAATGACTTTATGGAGAATCGCTTCCAGAGCATGACCATGAGCCCCAAGGATGCGACGCGCGTGTAGCGTCCACCGCGCCCAAAACGCAAAATGCCCGCCGGTATCACACGTACCAGCGGGCATTTTTATAAACGAGCCTTCTATCGACGCAAGCCTCTACGCCTCGCGCTCGACCTCACTCACGCATTCATTCTTGATGGTGCCAACGAGCGCCTGCAGCGCATCGACCACGTGCGGGCGAATGTCCCCGCCGATGAGCACGAGCATGATGTCGTCACCTACAGCAAGCTCGCCGTTTGCCAGCCACACGCGCACATAGCCGATACCCGGCATCGCGCGCGTGGCCTCGATAGCAGCCTGCACCTTCTGAGCATCGAAGCCGAACACCATGCCGCCCACCTTGTGGCCCGGCGCCACGCCATCGGTCTCGACACCGCGCGCCTCGGCCTTGGGCATCGCGCGCACCACACCGTTATGTGTCAGATACATACCGCACGCAGGTGCCGACGAATCGGCCTTGGCCTCGCGCAGCCAAGCATCAACCGAAGGCATCGTTTTGCCATTCTCGAGCATCATTTCTCCCTTACCGTCGTCGAGTAGCCAATTTGGAACGGGGCTTTTTAGCTACTCTCGAACAACTTATTCCTCGACCGGCGTGAGCACCATGACAGCACGCGTGTTGCTCAGCGATAACGAACGACAGGTCACAAGCGTTACGACCTTGGTTGCCGAAGCAGCACGATCGGTGGCATCGCTCGCCACGGCAGAGGCACCGTCGAGCATCTCGGACAGGTAATTTTTCAGTCCGTCGTCGCCCTCAAAATTGCGCGTGCGCGCCTTGGCATACGTGTCCTCAACAACTTTGGTCGCCAGCGGTCGCAGCTTATACGTAGCATCCCGTGTGATGTAATACACAAACTCGATGCTATCGAACGTCGCCTGATCAGTGGTGTCCGAAATCACGTTGAACATCGACCCGTCGTTCATATGGTGGCCGTAGATCGTAGTCTGCTGATCCACCATGCCGGGCGCAGTGTCCTCGTAATCCAAGAAGATGGCACCCGATGCGTTGGACGTGCCATCGAACAACGTGTTGAGATACTTGGAATTATCAGTAGCCTGCACTACGGGATAGTTAATGTTGGTGCCCGGTGCGTAAATCCAACCGACGACCTCGGGATTTGTCTGGGCAAGAGCATTGAAATCGATAATCGGCACGCCGCTGGCGTCCTTAGCGGGCGCATATTGCTTTTCGATCTTTTGGTACGACTCGCTCGCCTGCTTGTAACCGATCTGCGCATTGATAAAGATGGCAGCGGCGGCAACAATCAGGCCGATGCCGATGATGATGAGCAGAATGGGAATAATGGAGCGGCGCTTTTTGCGCGGCGGCTCGGTGTAATCCGACGGCGCGGCATGCGATGAAGACCGGGACGGCTTCTTAGCTGCGCTATAAGACGAGGGACGATACGCCGCCGGCGTGTCCTGGCGGCGGTGCGTCGCCGGCGTCACAGGACGCGGCGCGCGCTGCTGAGGAGAGGATGTCCGACCCTGCTGTGCCGCATGGGCAGCACCCGGCTTCGACGGATCGGGAATCTGAGAAGCCTTGAATCGTTTTCCCTGATAGTCGGACATGGCTCTCCTTATACTGCGGTGAAACGGCGGAACGCCTAGGCGTCAGCCATCTCCTGCTTCATCTTCTCGATAACCTTGCGGTACTCGGGGTCGCATGCGCCCAAGATCTGCGTGGCATAGATGGCGGCGTTCTTGGCGCCGTTGATGGCAACGCAGGCCACGGGTACGCCCGAAGGCATCTGCACCATCGACAGCAGCGAATCCATACCGCCCAGGTCACTCGTCTTCATAGGCACACCGATAACCGGTAGCGGCGTAAAGGCAGCCACGACACCACCCAAGTGAGCGGCCTTGCCGGCGGCGGCAATGATCACCTTAATGCCACGGTCGGCAGCAGTCGAAGCCCACTCGTGGACCTTCGCCGGCGTGCGGTGTGCGCTCGCAATGACAAGCTCATAGGGCACACCGAGCGCCTCGAGCTCGGCGGTGCAGCCTTCCATAACGCCCAGATCGGACTTGGAGCCCATGATGATCCCGACAACCGGCTTTTGATCTGCCATAAACAAAGACCTCCTGTTGAGAACGGCGACGCGGCGGATCCGCGACCCTTAACTACTGAGAGTAGTATAGCTGCTCCCGTCCCTGCGGTCTGTGTGGCGCTTCGCGGGCGGGCCAGGCTTTATCTTCACTCCGGTTGCTTTGCAAAGTCGTTCAGATAAAGCCTGGCCCGCCCGCGAAGCGCCCTGCGACCTACCGGGAATTGCTATGACGTACGTTTGCTGATGAATTGGAAGGAAAGGTCAACGGAGGCTGAAGGCAATTGGTTCAGCGAAAAACCCTGACAAATCTAATTCGTCAGGGCCCCACCAACGCTCACTCGTCGTTCATCGTTAAAGCTAGATATTCTCTTCCGCCCATTTCTCGAAATCGAGCTCTCGTCTCTGAGCAGTTCGGTAGACTTCCATGTCTTCGCGAGCGCCTACCACTACGATGGCCATCTTTTCTTTAATTCTGATGAGGCGGTACACGATTCGAATGCCACTTCCCCTGAGCTTGATCTTCATAAAGCCAGTCAAATCCGTACCTGCCTTGTTTCCAAGAGGCTTGCCGAATCCACCTTCGTTCTGCGGCAATGGGTTCGTTCTGATTTTTTCTATAGCCTTAAGGACGATCTTTCGTTGGGAGCCGTCCAGACGCTTAATATCCTTGAGAGCATCCGGGTAGAAAGCGACTTCGTACCCACTCATTCAAACTCGACCTCATCCATCTGATCGAGTTCGTCCTGGCTCACACCCAGCTCTTCCATAACATCAGACAGGGAAACAAGCGCATCGTCACTTGCCACAGCCATTCTCTTAAGCGCCAACGTTAACAAGGTGAGGTCCTCCTCCGCTTGCTTCGCTTCCCTATATTCATCGGGTGTCACAATCACAAACGCTGGCTTGTTGTGTTTGAGAACCACAACAGGATTGTCGTCCCCAACCTTCGAAAATGCAGCCGAGCCCTTACCGTGGCTGAAATCGCTAATTGAAACAAGGTTGTCGAGCATCTGCAAAGCAGGCATACATACCTCCTAAAAATGAATTCTTTTTCGAATTCATTTTATCATTCTTTTTTGCTATATTGTACCGCGCAACCGAAACAACCTTTTAGAATACGAATCCGAGCTTAGAATGACTGTTGGCCCTCGCACCGCCCTTGCCTCTTTTATTACGTCAAGTGGTATACAGCGAAGCAAAATGGCGATCTAAAGTGCGCGGCACTCGCCTCGCATCGCCACAAAAAACAAACTGCTCCCCACCCACTCGGGCAAGGAGCAAGCCTCATTTTTAATCCGACTGAGAACCACGAATGCAGAAACACAGGCGACTTCAGTCCCTTATCGCCGAGAGACGTTATTGTGCAGCCATTTCTTTAAGCTTCTCAGCCATCAACAAACACACGTCTTCCGATTGCGGGTACACGCCAAAATGATCGAAGAAACCATGGTCACATCCGGCATATTCGATGACCTCGACATCGATTCCTGAAGACCGTAATTTTGTAGCCCATTTTTCATCGGGGATACGAAGCGGATCGTATTCGGATGTCACGATAGTCACCGGGGGGAAATCAGTGCAGTCCTCAAGCATTAGCGCAGAAATCAACGGGTCATGAGGAGACATTTTTCCGTGTGCACAAAGTTCGACCATCGGGCCGTCCGAATCGCGAAGATGGTCGATGCGAAAACGCGCAACGTCCTCTTGATCGGCTATCGCAGGAAAATCCTCATATCCCTCGCCCTGTTCGCCCGCAAGGTCGACTTCAGGATAGATTTCGAAGGCATGGGCTACAGCTCCAGCACCCCTGAGCTGAACACACGCATTAGTAAGGCTTCCTCCTGCGGAGTCGCCGGCGACCATTATTTTATGAGGATTGATTCCGAGATCCCCGGCATGCTCGCACACATAATCAAGAGCAAGAACGCAATCCTCGATCTGCCCGGGAAATGCCGTCTCCGGCGCCAAGCGGTATTCTGGATAAACCACCACTGCACCAGACTTTTCGGCGATGAACTCGAGCTGATGTTCAAATTGCAGAACATTCCCCGCCATAAACGCGCCGCCATGCAGGTAAACGAGCGCTGGACTTGCCTTCTTATGATTTGGTGGCGTCCAGACGAATAAATCTATATAGCGATCGGCCGCCTCCATGAGGATCTCATCGCACTGAACCTCACCATCGAGTAGGCGGTATGTCGGCTTATCCGGGCGATGGCGCATTCCAATAAGGCTCGTCCAGCTCGGAGACATGCTAACATTCCGCATCTTCTTGCGAGATACCTCGAGAATTCGTGGGTCAAGCACATGCTCTCTTTCATCATCAGGAACCGGACGAATTTGAACCTCGAGCCCCCTCTTCTCGGTTATAAACGAGCGACCGGAGATGGCGCCAATCAACGCCTCGTCGTATTGTCTGCCCATCTTAAATCCCCTCTCGGCGATAACGCCAAATCGATATTTCCATAACTTTTGAGATAACGGCTTATGATGTCCTCAGTTGTCGTATATCTATGTACTAAAGAAACTGAAGACCAAGGGGTCCACCATGCCTGCAGCAAAAGACGAGCTCACTCAGCCAGAGCTTCTCTATCAGACCGTTGAAAACGATATCCTCAAGAAAATAGTTTCTGGCGAACTCCCCGGCGGCAGTCAGATTCCCACCGAAACCGAGCTTTGCAAGCAATACAAAGTAAGCAGGATCACCGTAAGACGCGCCGTACAGAATCTCATTGACCAAAACTTGCTCTACCGCCTGCGAGGCAAGGGAACATTCGTAAACCCATCGAAGCTCACCCTGAAACGAGGAACAAGCACCATTTTCAATTTGAGCTCCGACCCCCAATACGGCGATAAAACAACCAAGTCCATCTTGGAAACAGGCTTGATCAAGGCTGATGCCCACATTGCACGGGAGCTCAAAATTGACAACGGAACCGTAGTGCAACGAGTTGCGCGCTTGATTTATATCGAAAATGCCCCCTGCGCCATCGACACCGTTTATGCAACGCAGGGCACTCTGCCCGGACTACTGGAGCTTCTCACAGACAATGTCAGTCTTTTCGACCTGATCGCCAACCATTACAGCATCGCAACCGGTATTGAGAAGCTCAAAATCACCGCAGGAATAGCGGGGCTCCAAGAAGCAAACCTTCTCGGTTATATCGTTGGAGCCCCCGTGAGCGTTGTCGAGCACGTCACATATGCCTGCGATGAAATGCCGCTCCACTATTCAAAAACCGTTTGGCGAGCAGACGCATCGTCCTTCGAGTTCAGCATCTCAAAAGATGGACGCCTTCTCTAGCCCAAAATCCCCAGGACGCCGAGCACAATACCCGCAGCGAGAATGCCCACAATCTGCCAAATAATTTTGACCTGTTTCTTATTGCAAAGACACATAATCCCGAACGCGCAGAGCGGCAAAAGAGCCGGGAATATCCCATCGAGCGTTTCCTGCAACTTAAACGCGGTGTCGCCGAAGTTAAGAGCGAGCGGAGTGGTAACTGCAACGGTGGTCGCCACCATTCCACCAACTACCATTAGTCCCACAATCGCCAGGCCGGACGTAACTTTGTGCATTACATCAGAATCGTTCAGCTTCGAAATCATGCCACTGCCAAGCGAATAACCATACTGAAGCCCAAACCAGCGGATCAGGATCGTTGGGACATTATAAAGAAGCAGGAACAGGATTGGGCCGAGCAGACTGCCCGAAAGGCAAAGTCCTGTCACAACGCCCGTCGCAATCATG
>DBEXKF010000372.1:0-2598 GCA_048175045.1 Collinsella sp. | reverse complement strand
CAGTAAAACGGGAATCGACTCACGCGAGAAGGCGCCGCCCCGTCGCCTCGAGACGTGCGACAGGCAGAGTAGGGTTGGGGAGTAGAACGGCCCTTGCGCGAGGCGTGAATTGTAATCGATAAAGCCGAGCTTTGAGAACATGCGGTTTATCTCGTCGAACGTTGAGCCGACAGGGGCTTGCGCCACAGTGGGCGACTTAGCGACGCCCATGTCCATGATGCCGGGCACAAGCGTGAATGAGCCACGTGGAGGCGAAGGGGCCGCCCGAGAGGTTGATGGTGAGCGAGCACCAAAGGTCAAGGTGGCCCTCGCCTTCCGGGCTTGCGAGGTCGAGGGCGAGCGCCCCTCCCTCGGTCGCGTACAGCGGCGGCAGGCACTCGGCCAGCTCCTCGGTCATAAGCGCTTACATGTCCGTCTCCCCTCTGGGCCACGTCGGACCCCTAGAATCTTCGCCCCGCGGGCAAAGCCTCGGCGCGCCCCATGGCATCTCGACTTTGCCCCCTGCAATGTCGCGCAGCGGAGACACCACCTGAGACGGATGTCGATGCATCGAACCCGAGACCGGGCGCGGCGGCGGGGAGCCTCTCGCGCGAACAATCTGCTCGATCCTGCCGCACCCATCTTAAAAAACAGTTCGAAAAACGTTCAATCGTACGACATCCGTCGAACAGTCGGGGGTACACACCACTACAGAAGACCCACAGAACGGAGGGCGAGATGGTCGGCGACGGGTTCAAGGCACTCTCCGGCCCCACGCTCCGCCAGGGAGGGCGTCGGGAGGGAGGCCGTAATGGGTGAGAGGGGCGAGCGGCCGGAGCGGGTGTTTCCCGGCAGGACAGACCCGTGGTTCATAGCGGCCATGGTGATTGTGGCGGGCGGTTTATCCGCGGCGTGTATCGCGTGTTTCCTGAGCTCGAGTCCCGCGCTCCTATGGGGCTGGCTCGCGCTGCTGCCCGTCCCGGCCCTCGTGGCCCTGGCCGCCCTACCCATCCGCAGCAACCGCCTCGAGCTCTACGGCGACCGCCTCGTCGTCGTGTACGCTGGGATGCGTTCGGTGATACCCTACGCCCACGTGCGGGGCGTCCGGCGCACCAGGACGCTCTGGGCGGGGACGGCCAATTCGCTCGACCGCGTCTATATCAAGGCGCCCTACGACGGCGACGCCATCGTCTCGGTGACCGACAACGATGCCCTCGTGGCAGAGCTCGAGCGTAAGTGCGGCCTGCGACCCGGCTGCGAACAAGGCAACTAGCTTCGCAGGGCGGCTATCAGCGACTTGCTGCTCATCGTCATATCACGGCGGCCAATTTTGGGTCGGGCTGGCGGAGCATGTCGAGGACGGCAGATACGGCGCCGCCCGCATCGTCTTCGGCGCAGAACCGTCCAATGAGGAGATCCTGCGATTCGTTGCCAGCAAATGGGCGAAGCTCTCGTTCTTCGGTCACGATTCGACCGAGGCGAGCAAGCCCGCAAAGAACCCCAAGCGACGCGCTCGCGAGGCGGCGAAAGCACTTAAGCAGCCGGCGATGAGCACCAAGGCGCAGCAGGCGCTCGCGGCACAGAGAGAAGCGATGAAGCAGGAGTCAGCTCATGCAAGAAGCCGACGCCGCGTGGAAGAGGCTGTTGCGCGCTACGAACAGAGAAAACTGAAGCGCAAGCAGAAGCATCGCGGGCATTGATCGCCATTCGCAACAAGGCAAACCATATACAGCAGCGGCGTCAGTTCCACTTGAAGCCGACGCCGCGTAGACACTGATGGTGACGGCTATGCACGGGCACGGGCGCGCCACCGCACTTCACAGCTTGTTTCTCAAGTATTTGGGACGCACACGCGGCGTTCAAAAATGCGGAGCGACTCCGCATGGCTCGAGACTGAGCCGAGGTGCCCTACTTCTCGCCCTCCAGCAGCCCCACGATGCGGTCGATGTCGACGGCAAAGCGAGGCCTTCCCTCGCGCTCGTAGCGGTCGAGGTATGCCTGGCACTCGGAGACAATGCGCTTGGTGTTGCCATCGATGATGCGCTGGAGCGTCTCGTAGTAGGCCGAGCCCTCGGTCCTGAAGCGGCGCTGGTAGGCCTTGGTTATGGGGAACATCTTGATGTAGTGGATGCCGTGGCGGCAGCCGGGGCGCGTCGTGGGGCGGGGTGGCAACGCAAAGTACTGGTCTTTGGGCACGTTGGGAGCGATGTTGGAACGCAGCGGCACGGCGAAGTCCCTGCGCTTTCCGCGGAAACGCAGCCTCACCACCACGATGCAGGGGCGGTCGTGCTTAAGCATGAGCTCGCGGTCGTCATCGACGAGGTCGAAGAAATCCTGGGGATGGATACGATCTTCATCGGTTACACCCCCTTCATACGAAGCGGGGCCCGCATCGCCGCAGGCCCCTACAGGTGGGCGATATTCTACGCCTTGCGGCACCCCGTCGTCCACGGAGGTTAAACGTACACGTAAGCCGTACTCTGAAAGCCGCGGCTTCCGGCAAATAATTTATACCACGAAAGGTCGCTTTCAATGCGCATGGCTCGCAAAATAGCACTCACTGGGCCGTCACCCCTGGCAGTTACCCTCCAATCTTCATTGGAGTCAGCAGGTCAATTC
>DBEXKF010000371.1:0-2277 GCA_048175045.1 Collinsella sp. | reverse complement strand
CGTCGAGCTCGGTCCCATGATGGCCTGCATCATGATGGTCGTTATCCCCATCGTCATCATGTACATCCTCTGCCAGAAGTACATCATCGACGGCGTGGTGGCGGGTGCCGTCAAGGGCTGATGCCGTAACTGTTTTGCAAGTTTCTGCGGCGTCCCTCAGCGCGGCGCCGCATATCGAAAGGTAAAGACATGGCCGAGATCGTTCTCAAACATGTTCAGAAGGTGTATCCCAACAACGAGTCCAAAAAGAAGGGCTTCTTTGGCAAAAAGAAGAAGACCGAGGAGAAGAAGCACAACCTCAAGGTTACCGAGGACGGCGTGCTCGCGGTGGAGGACTTTAATCTCACCGTGCATGACCAGGAGTTTGTCGTTCTCGTTGGCCCGTCTGGCTGCGGCAAGTCCACGACGATGCGCATGGTCGCTGGCCTGGAGGACATCACTTCGGGCGACGTGCTCATCGACGGCAAGCGCGTCAACGACGTGGCGCCCAAGGACCGCGACATTGCCATGGTGTTCCAGAGCTATGCTCTGTACCCCAATATGACGGTGTACGAGAACATGGCGTTTACGCTTGAGCTCAAGAAGGTTCCCAAGGACGAGATCGACCGTAAGGTTCGCTCTGCTGCCGAGATCCTGGGCATTACCGAATACCTCGACCGTAAGCCCAAGGCGCTTTCGGGCGGCCAGCGCCAGCGTGTCGCCATCGGCCGCGCCATCGTGCGTGATCCTAAGGTCTTCCTGATGGACGAGCCGCTGTCCAACCTGGATGCCAAGCTGCGTAACCAGATGCGTGCCGAGCTCATCAAGCTACGCCACGAGATCAAGGGCACGTTCATCTACGTCACCCACGACCAGACCGAGGCCATGACCCTCGGCGATCGCATCGTGGTCATGAAGGACGGCGTCGTCCAGCAGATTGCCACCCCGCAGGAGGTCTTCAACCATCCCGCGAACATCTTCGTCGCCGGCTTTATCGGTGTGCCGCAGATGAACTTCTTCGATGCCCAGCTGGTGCGCTCGGGCAACGGCTTCACCGTCAAGACCGAGGATATGAACGTGGCGCTCGCCCCCGAGACCTGCGCTCAGCTTGCTCTCAACTGGGACGGCGGCGACGTGAAGGAGATCACGGCCGGCGTGCGCCCCGAGCAGATTCTGCTTGCCGACAAGGACGAGGAGGGTGCGCTCCAGGGTACCGTCGAGGTGACCGAGCTCATGGGTTCGACCGAGCATGTTCACGTGACCGCTCCCGATGGCCAGTTCGTCCTGATCATTCCCGTTGTCGACCTTGAGGCCAAGGGTGCGCTCAAGGCGGGCGACTCCATCTGGTTCAAGTTCGAGAAGAACGCGACCCATCTCTTCGATAAGGTGTCTGGCAAGAACCTTATCTAGGCCCGGTGCATCCAGGCCCTCCTTTTGGGCGACTGCGGCTTTGCCATCCTTTTGCCGTGGTCACATATAAGGCTCCCCTCCCGTCCACTGGGCGAGAGGGGAGCCTTTCTTTGTGCCGGGGTTGTCTGGTCGGTCGTTTGTCTCGATCTGTAACAAGTAGAGGATCGAATTGGCTTTAGATGTTACAGAACGAGATTGAGTTGAGCCGCCTGTCCTTCCGTCTCGATCTGTAACACGAAGGACTGATTTCGGCAGTTACCTGTTACAGAACGAGATTGTTTTAGCCGGCTTATCCATTTGTCTCGATCTGTAACAGTAAGGGCGGATTTCGGACGTTAGATGTTACAGATTGAGACGATTTAGTCGAGGCGGTTCACAGGGGCAACGCACGGGCACAAAAAACGGAGCCGTGTTGCCACGACTCCGTTCCTCAAGAGGATGGGTAAGGGGAATGGGTTAGTCCAGGTGCCAGATCTCGTCGTTGTACTGGGAGATCGTGCGGTCGGACGAGAAGGTGCCGGCGTTGGCGATGTTGATCAGCGCCTTGCGCATCCAGGCATCCTGGTCCTCGTAGTCGGCCAGCACGCGCTCCTTGGTCTGGATGTACTCCTCAATGTCGAGCAGGGCCATAAACCAGTCCTTGCCCTTGATGTCGTCGTGCAGACGCTGCAGGCGCTCCGCGTTGCCGGTCGCCATAAAGGCGGGGTTGGTGATGAAGTCCACCAGCAGTTTGATGCCGGGCTTGCGGTAGAGCGCGCCGGCGTTGTAGGTGCCGTCGGCGTAGAGCTGCTCGACCTGTTTGGACGAGGCGCCAAAGGTATAGATGTTCTCGTCGCCCACGAGCTCAGCAATCTCCACGTTGGCACCGTCGAGCGTGCACAGGGTCAG
>DBEXKF010000370.1:0-3755 GCA_048175045.1 Collinsella sp. | reverse complement strand
AAGTCAGCAAATCTATACGTTGAAGGACAGCTAAGCAGCTGGGCGATGAGTTTATCGGATCGAGTCATCCCGCCTCACATTCTGCAACTATATTCTAGTTGCAATTTCAGTTCGATGCAAGCACCTCTACTATAGAACATGTGTGCGTATAGAACAAGTGTTCGAACTACCACGAAGGGCGCCTGTGAACTGCGCCCTTCGTGGTAGTTTTGCTTGCCGTGCCTTAGCCCAGCAGGTCGACGACGTTAAAGCCGGCGTTGCTCTTGGCAATGACGTCTCGGCCGCCAAAGACGCAGGTGGGCGACTCGGCTGCGATGCGCGTCACGTCGGCGCCGAGCGAGCGAAGCTCACCGGGCGTGGCGGCGAGCATCTGGGCGCGGCGCTCCTCGCGTGCGTGCGGATCGAGTCCGGCCAGGTAGGTCGTGTTGCGGCGCTTGGTGAGCGCGTACGGCTTCACAGGCGCGTCCATGCCGCTCACGCAGCTCACGATAAAGCCCTCAAAGGCGGCCTCGTCGGGCTCAAAGCTGCCGAGCCATTCGCCTGCGCGCGCCACGCACTCAATCGAGGGGTCGATTGCCGGGTCGCGGTAGGTGTAGAACGCCGTCTGACGCTCGCCGGCCGCGCGGAATCCGCAGCCGTACGCACCGCCCTTCACGCGGATCTCGTTCCACAGGTAGTCGTAGGAGAGCGCGTTGGCGGCAACCGCCCAGGCGCCCGTCACGTCGATGCCCAGGCGACGCGGATCGCACGCGCTTGCCGCAAAGCAGATATCGCTGGGGATGACAAAGGCCTCGTGGCGGTCGCGCGGCGTCGGCACCACGAGCGCGTCGCGGCCGGCATCGGCGCCGTCGCCAGCGCCCAGCCCCAGGTCGCCCGCGGCGGCCCAGTACGCGTCAAAGTCCTCGTCACTGCCGGTAAAGCTCGCCAGGCAGCCATC
The DNA here is from genome assembly GCA_048175045.1 of Collinsella sp. Lineage (GTDB taxonomy): Bacteria > Actinomycetota > Coriobacteriia > Coriobacteriales > Coriobacteriaceae > Collinsella. The sequence goes on along the minus strand of DBEXKF010000370.1, from coordinate 2,818 downwards.
GGCCACAAAGATGCGCTCCGCCAGCTCGGCAAGCTTGGTACGCAGCCCGTCCACGCGCTCGTCAAAGTGGTCGAGCAGATCGCGCAGGAACAGATAGAAGTCCACGCCCGAAAGTTGCTCGCGCACCACGGCCGAAGGCGAGCTGTAGCTCATCGCGCGACCGAGCGCCGCCGAGTGACCGTTGTTGATAAAGCCCTGCTCAAGCCCAATGCGAATCTGCGTGAGCACGTCGCGCACGCGGTCGGCGTCGGCATCGAGCAAAAGCGTGCTCGACCATACCTCGCGCGGCAGGCTTGCCAGCGCATCGATCTTCTCGGACAGGGCGCCGGCGCTCACCAACAGATAAGGGCGCACGCCGTCCACGTCGGGTTGGGTCATGACCTCGGTCGTAAAGCTCAAAAAGCCCAGCTTGCCGGCGAGCAAGTTGTCGAGCTCCTCGGCCGAGTGCTCGCTCGTGGGCAGCTGTTTGAGCAGGCGGCAGAGCAGCGTCACATAGGGCAGGTCTTCAAACGCGACGCAGCTCAGGTCGAAATACTGCATGGCGTAGGCCAGGCGGTTGGTGGGGATGCCGTGGCGCAGGCAGGGGATGGGCGCAGTCGTGTCCACAACGAGCGGCGGCTCGGGGCGCGCCTCGCCAATGTCGGACACGCGCAGGCGTGGCAGCGTGGCCTTGGCCTCGGGTGTGTCTTCCGCCTCCTGCGCGGCACGCAGCACGGCCGTGCGCTCGACCACGTCGGCCAGCTCGGCATCGGTCATGGCGTCGCGCTTGGCTGCCAGCTCGGCGGCCTCGGCGCTCTCCGAACCCTCGGCGGCGTCAACCGGCACCAGCTCGACCAGCGCCATGTGATTGTTCTGCAGCACCAGCTCGCGCAGCAGGTCCTCAAAGTAGCTGCCGTCCAGCTCGCCACGAAGCTCCTCGTACACCGGACCGTACTTGAGCGCCAGCGTCGCGGCGTCGTCATCGTAGAGCCACGTGCTCAGCGCGTCGCACGCAATGGCCACGCCGTCGGCGATACCGTAGTCGCGCTGGCGCAGGTCGTATTCGTTGCTGCTGATGATGGCTTCCAGGCGCTCGCGCGGAACGCCGTGCTCGCACAGGTCGCGGCAGGCGTCCTGGAACACGCGGCGCAGCTCGCGCGCTACGCCGGGCTGCGCGTTTTGCAGCATGATGAGCTCGTAGGGCTGCAGGCACTCGGCCGCGGTGTAGCTCACCACGTTGCCGCCCAGGCCGGCGGCCAGGATGGCCTTCTTAACCGGCGCTTCGTTGGAACCCAGCAGTGCCTCGAACAGAATGTCCGCCGCGATCGTGCGCTTGCGGTCGAGCGCGCTGCTCAGCACCAGGCCCAGGCCTACCAGGGCGTTCTCGGGCGTGGTGGCCATCTCGACGCGCCTATACTCGCAGGTCACAGGCGCCTGCACGCCCAGCGGATTGGGTGCCAGCGTGGACGGCTCCTCGCCGGCGGCAACGGCTGCGTCCATGCGCCGGCTCGCGGCACTCGGCTGCGACAGATAGCGCTCGTCCAAAAAGGCCAGTGCGCGGTCCACGTCCAGGTCGCCGTAGAGCGTGATATAGGAGTTGGAAGGATTGTAGTGGCGCGCATGCGTGTCCAGGAACTGCTCGTAGGTGAGCGCGGGAATCGTGCGCGGGTCGCCGCCGCTCTCGTGCGCATAGGCGGTGTCGGGATAGAGCGCGGCGTTGACGGCGTCGTCCAGCACGCTCATGGGGTCGGACAGCGCGCCCTTCATCTCGTTGAACACCACGCCGTTATAGCGCAGCGTGCCCTCGCGCAGGCTGGCGGAACTGTCGTCGCCCTCGCCTTCGACGTCCTCCGGCAGGTCAAGCTCGTAGTGCCAGCCCTCCTGCTCAAAAATGGTGGGCTTGGTATAGATGGCCGGGTTGAACACCGCGTCCAGGTACACGTCCATCAGGTTGTACAGGTCCTGCTCGTTGGTGGTGGCAACGGGGTAGATGGTCTTGTCGGGGTAGGTCATGGCGTTGAGGAACGTCTGCATGGAGCTCTTGATCAGGTCGACAAACGGCTCCTTGACGGGGAACTTAGCCGATCCGCACAGCACCGAGTGCTCAAGAATATGGAACACGCCGGTGGAATCGGCCGGCGGCGTCTTAAAACCAATGGCAAAGGCCTTGTTTTCGTCGTCGCATGCCAGGTACAGCAGGCGAGCGCCCGATGCGGTGTGGCGTAGCACATAGGCGTCCGAGTCGAGCTCGGGCACGGTCTCGCAGCGCTCGACGGCAAAGCCGTGGCAGGTGGTGCCGGGCACCAGCAGCGCGGCGGCAGCGGCGCGCGGGTCGGTTGAGGTGGTGGGCATATGCAGCCTCCTTTGACGCCCCAGCGGGGGCGAATCGAGTCGAATCCTCGAGAGTATACCCATATGGGGCCGCGGCTCTGCGGCGAACTGAAGACGATGCCAGCGGATTGGGCAAAGGCCCTGCGTGACCGCCGCGCGAGCGTGGAAACTTGGACGCCTATCGAATGAGAGTGGATTTTCGGACGGAATCAGCCTCAAAACGCCCAAAAACCGTCCAAATATCCACTCTCATTTCCCGATCGTCCAAAATCCACGCTCATCCGACGCCCACACATCTCTCATATCTCATTCGTCTCTAATACGAGAGATAACAGAAAGATGAGAGATAAATATGAGAGATAACAATGCTGAAAAGAGACAGGCAACCATGATATTGTCTCAATATAGATTGTTTTACCAGCAAAAACATGTTTAAATTAAACAGATGGCAGACATCTTATCTTTCATCTCTCACTCATCTCTAATATGAGAGATAGCAGAAAGATGA
>DBEXKF010000369.1:0-2214 GCA_048175045.1 Collinsella sp. | reverse complement strand
GTGACCGGCCTCATTGAGAGCCGTCCCTACATCAACCTGACGATCCAGGCCATGAAGGCCTTTGGCGTCGAGGTCAACGTCGAGCGTATTCCCGCCCGGGACGGCCAGCCCGAGGTCACAAACTTCCGCGTGAGCAGTGGCTCGTATCGCACGCCCGGCAGCGTGGCCGTCGAGGGTGACTGGTCCAACGCTGCCTTTTGGCTGTGCGCCGGCGCTATCGGAACCGACCCCATCACCGTCGAGGGTGTGTCCCTGAGCTCCGCACAGGGCGACCGCAACGTGCTTGCCGCGCTTTCGCGCTTTGGCGCCCGCATCGTGCGTTCCACCAACGCCGCCACCGTGCAGTCCGACAAGCTCGCCGGCTTTGAGATGAGCGCCCACGACATTCCCGACCTGGTACCCGTCATCTCGGCCGTGGCCTCGCTGGCTCAGGGCCGCACGTTCATCCGTGACTGTGCGCGCCTGCGCATCAAGGAATCTGACCGTCTGGTCACCACCACCCGCGAGCTCACCGCGCTGGGCGCACAGGTGCGCATCGCCGGTGACGACCTCATCATCAAGGGTGTCGATGCCTTCACCGGCGGCGAGGTCGATTCGCACAACGACCACCGCATCGCCATGATGGCCGCCATCGCTGCGAGCCGTGCCACCGGCGAGGTCGTGATCCACGGCGCCGAGGCCGTCAACAAGTCCTATCCCGATTTCTTCGACCACTACCGCCTGTTGGGCGGCAAGGTCACACTCGAGGAGGAATAGCATGTCCTCGACCTTTGGCAACGTATTGCACTTAAGCATCTTCGGCCAATCGCACTCCCCCGCTATCGGCTGCTCGCTCGATGGCATCCCGGCGGGCATCGCTGTGGACCAGGAGGAGCTGCAGGCCTTCCTCGACCGTCGCGCCCCCGGCCGCGACGAGACCGCGACCAAACGCCGCGAGGCCGACGCCGCCCACATCATCGCCGGTGTTGTCGATGGACATACCACCGGCGCGCCCATTGCCGCGATTATCGAGAACACCAACACGCGCTCCAAGGATTACTCCGAGCTGCGCCGCAAGCCCCGTCCGGGACATGCCGATTACCCGGCGCGTGTGAAGTATCACAACATGCACGATGTCGCTGGTGGCGGGCATTTCTCCGGCCGCCTAACGGCACCCCTGTGCATCGCCGGCGGCATTGCGCTGCAGGCACTCGAGGCCCGCGGCATTCAGGTCATGGCGCACGTCGCGCAGATCGGCGGGATCTCCGACCTGCCGATGGACGATATGGTCTATCGCGAGGCCGACCGCAAGGCGATCCTTACGAACGATCTGCCGTGCATTGACGCCGCCGCAGCCGGCCGCATGCGCGAGGAGATCCTGGCCGCGCGCGACGAACTCGACAGCATCGGCGGCATCGTGGAGTGCGGCATTTACGGGCTTCCCGCGGGCATCGGCGACCCCATGTTCGACGGTATCGAGAACCGCATCGCGCAAATCGCGTTTGGCATTCCCGCCGTAAAGGGCGTGGAGTTTGGCATGGGTTTTGCCGTGGCCGCCATGCGCGGCAGCGAGAACAACGATCCGTATCGCATCGACGCCGAGACCGGAAAGATCGAGGTCGAATCCAACAACGCCGGCGGCATCCTGGGCGGTATTTCGACCGGCGCGCCCGTCATGTGGCGTATGGCCGTAAAGCCGACGCCCTCCATTGGCCGCGAGCAGCAGACCGTGGACATGGACGCCATGGAAAATGTCGAACTCTCGGTGCACGGCCGTCACGATCCCTGCATCGTCCCCCGAGCTGTCCCCGTAGCCGAAGCAGCCGCAGCGCTGGCCATCTGGGACGCCCTCCTCGAGGACGCCGCCCAGCTTTAGTCCACCCACCCCAAGGGTAGTTAATTTGGGACGGGGCTATTTTAGCTACCCCCATATGCCAGTTGATATTTGCCCTGGCTCTCATCGATTCGTCGACAATCAAAGGGTAGCTAAAAAAGCCCCGTCCCAAATTCACTACCCCAGGCAACCATTCATGAAAGGGGCCTCCATGGACCTTGCTGACATCCGCCAGGCCATCGATGGCATCGATACCACGCTCCTCAACAGCTTTGTCGAGCGCATGGACATTGCCACCGAAGTCGCCAAGTCAAAAATCGAGATGGGCAAGGCCGTCTTCGACCCCGCCCGCGAGCGCTCCAAGCTCAACAACCTCGCCAGCCGCGCGCCCGAGCGCTACG
>DBEXKF010000368.1:0-3002 GCA_048175045.1 Collinsella sp. | reverse complement strand
ACCGGTGACGTTAAACGACTTGGAAAGCGAGAAGAACTCCACGCCCACCTCAAGCGCACCGGGATACTGCAAGAAGCTGCCGCCCGGCTCGCCGTCGAACACGATGTCGGAGTATGCGTTGTCATGGACGATCAGCAGGTCGTGCTCGCGGGCGAAAGCGATAATCTCCTCGTAGACCTCGGGCGTTCCCACCGAGCCGACCGGGTTCGCGGGCAGCGACACGATCATGTACTTGGCACGATCGGCCACCTCGGGATCGATACCCGCCACATAGGGCAGGTAATTATGCTCGGCAACCAGCGGATAGTATTCGAGCTTGGCATCGGCGATTTTGGCGCCCGCCTCAAAGACCGGGTAGCACGGATCGGGAACCAGAATGGTGTCACCCGGATCGAGCAGGGCCAGGCCCAAATGGCCCACGCCCTCCTGCGTGCCGTTGCACGACTGCACCATGGACGGCGTAATGCCCGAAACGCCAAAGCGACGCTCATAGTAATCGCACACGGCCTGCTTGAGTTCGGGCAGGTCACGCAGGGCATACTTCCACATCTCGGGATCCTGGGCGGCTTGTGTGAGCGCATCGACCACGTGGCCGTACGGCTTAAAGTCGGGCGTGCCCACGCTCATGTTGTAAATGGTCTTGCCCTGAGCCTTCAGCGCGAGAAGCTTGTTGTTGAGCGAGGCGAAAACCTCCGCGCCAAAGCGATCGAGACGCTGCGATGCCTGCATGGTGCCACCTTTCGATATAAAAAACACGGCGCTCCGACAAGAGCGCCGCGCGATACGGGCCATCAGATTGCAAAAGTGTAACGCTTGCAACCCCCGTATTGGTTCAATTTAGCCAACCTTAGTCAATTGCATTGAGCGCGTCAATCTGCGCAAGCCACAAACGTGAGCTAGCGTCACTCGGCATACGCCAATCGCCGCGCGGGCTGAGCGTCACCGAGCCCACCTTGGGACCATCGGGCAGGCAGCTGCGCTTAAACTGCTGGGCAAAGAAGCGACGGTAGAACGTACGCAACCACGTGTGGACGGTCTTGGCGTCGTAGACGCCCTCGAAGCTCTTGAGCGCCATGCGGTAGATCTTGCCCGGCTCAAAGCCAAAACGCAGCAGGTAGTAGAGGAAGTAATCGTGCAGCTCGTACGGCCCCACCAAATCCTCGGTCTTCTGTGCAATCTCGCCATCGCCCGTGGGCGGCAGAAGCTCGGGGGACACCGGCGTATCGAGGATATCGAGCAAGACCTCGGCAATACGCCCGCCAAAGACATCAGCCGCATAGCGCACCAGATGGCGCACAAGCGTCTTGGGCACGCTCGCGTTGACGGCGTACATGCTCATGTGGTCGCCGTTATAGGTAGCCCAGCCGAGCGCCAGCTCCGACAGGTCGCCGGTACCGATGACAAAGCCGCCAGCCTGGTTGGCCAGGTCCATCAGAATCTGCGTACGCTCGCGGGCCTGGCTGTTCTCGTAGGTCACGTCCTGCACGGCCGAATCGTGCTCAATGTCCTTGAAGTGCTGCTCCACAGCCGCGTGGATCGAAACCTCGCGGAAGCTCACACCCAGGTCGCGAGCGAGCGACTCGGCATTGGACTTGGTGCGATGCGTCGTGCCAAAACCTGGCATGGAGACCGCCGTGATACCCGTGCGCGGCAGCCCCAGCGCATCGAAGGCACGCACGGTCACAAGCAGTGCCAGCGTGGAGTCCAAGCCACCCGAAAGGCCGATAACCGCAGCCTTGGTACCTGTGTGGGCAAGGCGGGTCTTGAGGCCAGCAGTCTGCAGATTGAGAATAGTCTCGCAGCGCTCGGCCAGATCACCGTGGTCGGCCGGCACAAAGGGCGCACGAGGGAAAACGCGGTCGATATTGCAGGCATCGCGCAGGACAGGCTCTTCGGCCAACACGCCCTCAAACGAAAACTCAACGGTCGTGGCCCCCGGCGCATCGTCCGTGCGCGCCCACGTCGTCGAGCGACGGCGCTCGGCAACCAGGCGGTCAAGGTCAACGTCGGCGACGGCCATATCGCAAGTGAGGAGCTTCGTCGCGGCGAGCTTGGAGCCGTTTTCGTAGACGAGGTTCTCGCCCGCAAAGACCATGTCGGTCGTGGACTCGCCCTCACTCGCGTCCGCATAGGCATAGGCGCAGTACAGGCGCGCGCTTTGGTTAGAGATAAGGCTGCGGCGGTAATCTGCCTTACCAATAATCTCGTCCGAGGCCGACGGGTTGAGAATCACCGTCGCACCGGCAAGCGCCATCTCGGTCGAGGGCGGCGCAGGTACCCACAGGTCCTCACAGACCTCGACGCCCAGCACCAGGTCCTCAGCACCCTCATCACAGCAGCGGTAGACAAGCCCCGAACCCAGCGGAACCGGACCCTGACCGGCAAACTCGACCCACACAGGATCTGCGGGCGCCGGAGCAAACCAGCGGCGCTCGTAGAACTCGCCATAGTTGGGCAGATACTTCTTGGCCGTAAGGCCCAAAAGCTCGCCCGCGCAGCACACGGCGGCGCAGTTGTTGATGTTTTCTGCCACCGCAACGGGCAAGCCAACGGTAAAGACAATCGGCAGCTCACGAGTCTCATCGAGGATATGCACCAGAGCAGCCTCGCAGGCATGCAGCAGCGTGCGGTTATGGAACAGATCGGCCGCGGTATAGCCGCACAAGTTGAGCTCGGGCAGCACCAGAGCACGGACGCCGCGCTCGACAGCCGCGCGAACAGCCGCTAACGCAACCTCGGCATTGCCCTCGACATCGGCCACGCGAATCTGCGGCGACGCCGCCGCCACACGCAAAAAGCCATCGTTCTTATTAGCCGAAACGCAGCATTGCCTTGTTGATCTGGACACTGGAGGCCCCTTCTACCCTGAGATTCAGTCTAACGGACGTTCACATATCTCTAACTAGCCAAAGCAACCTCCCAGTTTACTGAGAGGCCAACCTGTGCTAAGAGCATGTAGTTCAAAAATATCTTTAATTAAAAAAGGAGAAATCGATAATCGA
>DBEXKF010000367.1:0-1857 GCA_048175045.1 Collinsella sp. | reverse complement strand
CCGATTATGTCGTTGCAGACTACGGCACCGGCGCCGTCATGGCCGTTCCCTGTGGCGACCAGCGCGATTTTGAGTTCGCCCGCAAGTACGACCTGCCGATCGTACCGATCATCCTGGACGATGACGATCGCGCTGCCGTCGAGGCCAGCGGCGAGACCATCGATACCTTCCATGCCGAGACCGTCGACTGGGATTGCGCCCACGCTGCCGAGGGCACGCTCGTCCAGTCCGGCAAGTACACCGGCATGCGCGGCGGTAAGCACTCCGAGGGTGAGGCTGCGATCGTGGCCGACCTCGAGGCCATGGGCTGCGGTCGTCGCAAGGTCGAGTTCCGTCTGCGCGACTGGCTCATTTCCCGTCAGCGCTATTGGGGCAACCCCATCCCGGCCATCCACTGCGAGCACTGCGGTATCGTGCCCGTGCCCGAGGATCAGCTGCCGGTGACGCTGCCCGAGAACCTGGACCTGGGCGCCGGCGAAACCCTTGCCGAGTGCAAGGACTTCTACGAGACCACCTGCCCGGTCTGCGGCCGCCCGGCCAAGCGCGAGACCGATACCATGGACACCTTCACCTGCTCCAGCTGGTATTACCTGCGCTATACCGATCCGCACAACACCGAGCTGCCCTTCTCCCGCGAGGCCGCCGACCGTTGGATGCCCGTCGATAACTACATCGGCGGCATCGAGCACGCCATTCTGCACCTGCTCTACAGCCGCTTCTTTACCAAGGCACTGCGCGACCTGGGCCTGCTGAGCGTGGACGAGCCCTTCACTAACCTGCTGTGCCAGGGCATGGTCAAGGACGAGAACGGCGACACCATGTCCAAGTCCAAGGGTAACGTCGTGCCCCCGAGCTCGGTCATCGAACCTTACGGCGCCGACACCATGCGTTTGGCGATCCTGTTTATCGCCCCGCCCGAGAAGGACTTCGACTGGGATCCCAAGGCCGTCGAGGGCGCCAACCGCTTTATCAAGCGCGCCTGGCGTATCGTTTGGCAGCTCGTCCAGTCCGGCGATGCCAACGTGGCCTTCGACAAGTCCGCGCTCGATGAGGTTGCGATGAAGCTCTATCGCGAGCGTCACCGCACCATCGCCAAGTGCACCGAGGACTTCGATCGCGGCCAGTTCAACACCGCCATCTCGGCCGTCATGGAGCTCGTCAACGCGGCGAGCGCCTACCTCAACGCCACCGAGGGTACCGCCCGCGACAAGGCGCTGTGCTACGGCGTGGCCAAGGACATCGTGAGCGTCCTTGCCCCCATCTGCCCGTTCTGGGCCGACGAGCTGTGGCACGAGGCGCTCGGCTGCGAGGGCAACGCCTATACCGCCGCCTGGCCCGAGTTCGATCTGGCCGAGTCCGTTGAGGACACGGTGCAGATCGTGGTCCAGGTGCTCGGCAAGGTCCGCGGCCGCGTCGACGTTGCCCGCGATGCCTCTAATGAGGATATGCAGGCTGCCGCCGAGGCCGCCGTCGCCAAGTGGCTCGAGGGCAAGACGGTCGTCAAGGCCATCTGCGTGCCCGGTAAGCTGGTCAACCTGGTGGTCAAGTAAGCACTGCGCGCTTAGCTGACGTGCTATAGGCGAGGGGCGATCCGGCTAGGTCGCCCCTCGTTTTTCATGTACCTGTCCTGGTGCCTGCGGTCAATTGTTCTATTCTTGTGGAGAACCTGTGCTCCCGCTGACCTGCAGGTTCGTACTGTGCTTGCACGTTTCCGCAGCTATTGGTATAGTTTGCTTGCAAATGAAGTTGTAATTGAAAGAAGTGGGGTTTCGGCCCCGCTTCTTTTTTGTATGGATGGAGGTGCCGCAATGGTCAAGACCAAGACCGAGCAGGCGATCATCGACGCGCTCGAGGCCG
>DBEXKF010000366.1:0-2640 GCA_048175045.1 Collinsella sp. | reverse complement strand
GCGTCGGATGTTTCGCCACATCCGGCGCGCGCATAGGCGGCCTCCGCGGGGTCGCCGGCGCTGTGCTAGCGCTACACCGTATTTGCGCCCGCCGCGCGGTCTCGCCGGGCGTTACAGAGAGGAACTCATTATGAGCGACATCATGAGGCCGATCCCGTTTTCGCAGCTGATGAACTGGATCATCGAGGAGCACAAGACTCAGGGCGCCGTCTTTGGCGTGCGCAAGATGGTTACGACCAACCAGGAGGGCGCGCTTCCCATTTTTGACGAGCGCATCGAGACTCCGTTTGGCCCGGCCGCCGGCCCCAATACGCAGCTTGCCCAAAACATCGTGGCATCCTACGTGGCCGGTTCCCGCTTCTTTGAGCTCAAGACCGTTCAGGTTATGGACGGCGAGGAGCTCTCCAAGTGTGTGAACAAGCCCTGCATCGTGGCACAGGACGAGTGCTACAACTGCGAGTGGTCGACCGAGCTCGAGGTTCCGCAGGCCTTTGCCGAGTACGTGAAGGCATGGTTCGCCTGCCACCTCATCGCTCGCGAGTACGGCCTGGGAAGCCCGGACGGCTTTGTCTTCAACATGTCCGTGGGCTATGACCTCGAGGGCATCAAGAGCCCCAAGGTCGATGCCTACATCGAGGGCATGAAGGACGCCAGCGGCTCCGAGGTTTGGAACGAGTGCCGCACGTGGGCGCTCGCCAACCTGGACAAGTTTGAGCATGTCGATGCTGCGTTTGTCGAGTCCATCCCGGCGCGCGTCTCCAACTCCATTACCGAGTCCACGCTGCATGGCTGCCCGCCGGCGGAGATCGAGCGCATCGCGACCTACCTGATTACCGAGAAGGGTCTCAACACCTACATCAAGTGCAACCCCACGCTGCTGGGCTATGAGTTTGCCCGCCAGCGTCTGAACGAGCTGGGCTTTGACTACATCGTCTTTGATAACACGCACTTCCGCGAGGACCTGCAGTGGGCCGACGCCGTGCCCATGTTCGAGCGCCTGATTGCCCTGTGCGCCGAGCACGGCCTGGAGTTTGGCGTCAAGCTGACCAACACGTTCCCCGTCGACGTGACGAGGAACGAGCTGCCTTCCACCGAGATGTACATGTCCGGCCGTTCGCTGTTCTCGCTGACCATCGAGGCTGCCCGTCGCATTACCGAGCAGTTCGATGGCAAGCTGCGCATCAGCTACTCCGGCGGTGCTACGGTCTACAACATCCGCGCCCTGTACGATGCCGGCATTTGGCCCGTCACCCTGGCGACCGACGTGCTCAAGCCCGGTGGCTACGAGCGCTTTAGCCAGATGGCCGGCGAGTTTACCGACCTGGATGGCAAGCCGTTCGCGGGTGTCTCTCTCGAGGCTGTGACTGCGATCCAGACCGACTCGCTCACCAACCCGCTCTACAAGAAGCCGCTGCGCCCGCTGCCCGACCGCAAGGTCGCCGGCAAGAGCCCGCTTTCCGACTGCTTTACCACGCCGTGCCGCACGAGCTGCCCCATCCAGCAGGACATTCCCGCCTATCTGGCGGCTGTTGACGAGGGCCGCTACGAGGACGCACTCAACATCATCATCGAGCGCAACGCTCTGCCGTTCATCACTGGCACCATCTGCCCGCATCCCTGCGGCCGTGCCTGCGAGCGTGCGTTCTACGAGCCCGAGGGTGCTCAGATCCGCGCCAGCAAGCTCAAGGCCGCCCGTGAGGCCATGACCGCCGTGCTGCCCAAGCTGCGTGCCCAGGCTATCGCCAACGACGGCGAGCGCAACGTTGCCGTTATCGGCGGCGGCCCGGCCGGCCTGGCGACGGCATTCTTCCTGACGCGCGCCGGCGTGCCCGTCACCATCTTTGAAGCCCGCGACTCGCTCGGCGGCGTGGTCCGTCACGTGATTCCCGAGTTCCGTATCGCGAGCGACGATATCTCCCACGATGCCGAGCTCTGCCTGGCCTTTGGCGCCAAGGTGCAGCTCAACGCTCGCGTGGATTCCATCGACGAACTCAAGGCCCAGGGCTTTACCGACGTGGTCGTGGCCACCGGTGCCTGGATGCCCGGCTCTGCAGGCTTGGGCGAGGGCGCCGAGCTCGACGTGCTGGAGTTCCTCGAGGCCGCCAAGAAGGGCGAGAAGCTCGAGCTGGGCGAGGACGTCGTGGTCATTGGCGCCGGCAACACCGCCATGGACGCGGCTCGCGTGGCCAAGCGTCTGACTGGCGTGAAGAACGTGCGCCTGGTGTATCGCCGCACCAAGAAGCAGATGCCCGCTGACGAGGAAGAGCTTGATCTTGCTCTTGCCGACGGTGTTGAGTTCTGCGAGCTGCTGGCCCCCAAGGCACTTAACGGCGCCGTGCTGACCTGCGACGTTATGGAGCTTGGCGAGCCGGATGTAAGCGGCCGTCGCAGCCCCGTCGCCACGGGCGAGACCGTCGAGCTTCCCGCCACCACGGTGATCTGCGCCGTGGGCGAGGGCATCGATGCCAGCCTGTACGATGCCGCGGGCGTCGAGCACGACCGTCGCGGCCGTCTTGCCGCCACCTCCACCGGCGTCGAGGGCGTTTGGGCTGCGGGCGACTGCCGTCGCGGTCCTGCTACCGTGGTCGAGGCTATTGCCGACGCCGCCGAGGTCGCCCGTGCCATCGCCGGTGTGGACTT
>DBEXKF010000365.1:0-5715 GCA_048175045.1 Collinsella sp. | reverse complement strand
GTCCGCAGCCACACTCGGGCACTTGGAACGGGGGAAACGGCGGTCGACGAAACTGGAGAGGAGGTATTACGAGCTCCTGTGCGAATTGGAGAGAGCGCTCCCGCAAACTGCCTCTTGACAACTTATAGGAGCGTCGGTTTTTATTTCGCGAAATTCGGTATGGTTGAGGGTGGTCGGCTAAACGTAGTAGATAGGCCCATTTCGTGGCGAACGAATCAGGCTGAGGTGCAAAATGGCCCCCGTCTCAGAAAAATCGTCGGCAAGGTAGCAAAATGCCCCGCGGGCAGGAGGCTGCTCGCGGGGCAAAGAAGAGGGGCTTATTGGTGGCGGACCGAGGGGTTCGGCATGGGGTTTGCCGCGGTCTGCCCTAAGGCATTACAGCTCGACGAGCTGGCCGGTCTCGGCGGCCTCCTTGATGGCGTTGAGAAGCGTGAGCGTCTTGACGTTGTCGGCGGGGGTTACGACGGGCTCGACCTCGCGGCGGACAACCTTCACAAAGTGCTTGAGCTGCATCTTGTGTGGCAGTGCCGGGTCGACAGCCGGAATCTCCATCTGCAGCGGCTTGTGCCAGTTGGAGGCGCCGTCGTAGGAGAACTGGTGCAGGCGGGGCAGCGACAGGGCGCCCTTGGTGCCGCCGATAAAGTAGGCGTCGGCGTCGAAGGGGCGGTACTGCGGATCCTCGCGAGCGGTTGCCTCCCAGTTCCAGGGGCTGGCGGTGGCGTCGGAGATGGTCATGCTTGCGAGCGCGCCATCGGCAAAACGGACGTTGACCACGGCGGAGTCCTCGGTCTCAAAACCGCGGGCGGCGCTGGACTGCATACCCTGGACGGCAACAGGCTCGCCCAGCAGATAGCGGAGCAGGTCGACGTCGTGAACCAGGTTGACCAGGATCGGGCCGGCACCCTTCTTGCGGCGCCACTCGACATCGAAATACTCGTCATTCTTATAGATCATGTAGTGGAAGCTCGACACGGTGAGCTTGCCCAGCTCACCGGACTCGATGATCTCCTTGGCCTTGTTGACGAAGGGGTTGTGGCGACGGTGCTGACCTACGAGCACGGGCACGCCGGCGGTTTCGGCCTCGGCGGCGAAGGCCTGGGCATCCTCGAGATCGTTGGAGATCGGCTTTTCGACCAGCGGCACGATGTTGCGCTTCACAGCCTCGCGGGCAACGCCCAGGTGCAGGTCGTTGGGGGTGGCGATAATGACGGCCTCGGGCTTGACCTCGTCCATCATCTGGGCGGGATCGGTGTAAAACGGCACGCCGGCGGCCTCGGCCGTGGCGCGGGCGCCCTCAAAGGCGTCGGCGATGGCGACGAGCTCGGCCTCGGGCTCCTCGGTGACAAAGCGGATGTGGTTGCGGCCCATGGCGCCGGCGCCGATAACGGCAATGCGGACGGGGTTGAGCTCAGACATTTCGACTCCTTAATACTGATGACCGGTGGGATGCGACAAAGGGGCTGTCCCTTTGTCGCATCGGTAAAACTAGGCGGACTTCTTCTTGCTGTCGGAGACCATCATGTAGACGGTGAGCACGACGGCGATGGCGGCGATCACAATGGCGCCGTAGAAGGACTGCTGGTAGGCGGCGCTGCCGGCCTCGGCGTGATACAGCACGGCGGTGATGGGCTGGCTGATCCAGGTGGAAGCGGCATAACCCAAAAACATGATGCCGTAGTTGACGCCGATGTTGCTGGTACCAAAGGCGCCACCGGTGAGCGGCGGGTAGATGACGAGCAGGGCGCCAAAGCTAAAGCCGAGCAGAGCGAGCGCCACAAAGAACATGGCCTGCGTAAAGCTCATCGACATGATGACGAGTGCGACGATGGTGACGACAAGGCTGATGAGCAGCGACTTATAGGCGCCGAGCTTGTCGATGATCTGGCCAAAGGACAGACGGCCGACCAGGTTGGCGCAGGTGTTGACGGAGACCACCACACCGCCGAGGGCGACGGCCGCGGCGCTCGTGGGGTCGGCGAAGAGCTGAACGGCGGCGATGGAGGCAACCTTGCCCACGAGCAGGGTGCCCGCGGTGGCGGCAAAGGCGAAGGTGACGATGAGGACCCAGAAGCGCGGGGTCTTGACCATCTCGCCCGGGGTGAGGTCGCCGAAGGTGCCAGCGTGCGCGCCGCCCTTAGGGGCCTCGAAGCCCTCGGGCAGCCAACCGGCCTCGGGGGCCTTCAGGAACAGGGCGGAGGCGGCGATCATCACAAAGAAGATGACGCCGAGCGCCTTAAGGGCGCCAAAGATGCCCAGGCTCGGGATGAGCAGCGAGGCAAGCACCGGGGACAGCACGGCGGGGCCGGCGGTCGAAGCGGCCAGGGTGATGCCGGAGGCGAGACCCTTCTTGTCGATGAACCACTTTTGGCCGGTGGTGAGCGCCGGGTTGTAGCCCAGGCCGTTGCCGACGGCGGCGACGAGCGAGAACCACAGGTAGAACTGCCACGGCTCGGTGACGGTACCGGACATGAACCAGCCCACGCCGTAGCACACGGCGGCGGCGATCACGACGTTGCGCGGGCCGATCTTATCGGAGATGCGGCCGGCGAAGATGCCCGTCACGGCCATGATGGTCTGAAAGACCGGGAAGGCCCAGGTAAGGGCGCTCGACCACTCGGGGTAGACGGCGAGTAGGTTCTTGCTCACGACGGAATACAGCGCGATGGAGCTGATGAAGAACATGGTGACGCACGCGGCGGAAAGCACGACGGCGCGACCCTTGTTGGAGTTGGTGGAAGCCATTGGACTCTTTCTAATCGATACGGGGGAGGAACGGGCGTGTCCGCGGGCCTCCCTGTTAGGTTGGTTTACTGGTCAGTCGGCTTGGCGACGCCGGACTCATCGGACCAAAGCTCGACACCCTTGTTCTTGAGGTAGTTGTCGGCATAGGCGCGACGGCCGCCGGGCTTGGCGGTGAGGTCGCCCATCATGTTGGAGAAGCCGCCGTCGACCTTGATGGCGTCGCCGGTGGTAAAGTCCGAGCGCTTGGACGCCAGGAACATGACGGCGTTGGCGATATCGCTGACCTCGCCGATGCGGCGCGTGGCGATCAGGCGGCTGCGGCTCTTTTCGACCTCGGGGTCGGCGTAGAAGTTGGCCGACATCGGGGTCTTAACGAAGCAGGGCTCGACGCAGTTAGAGCGGACGCCGTAGGGGCCCCACTCGGCGGCGAGCATCTTGGACATCATGTTGACGCCGGCCTTGGTGGAGCTGTACACGCCCGAGAACGTCTCGGGGGAGTGGCTGGCAACGGTCGAGATGTGCACCAGGCGACCCTGGCCGGCCTTGATCATCTCGCGACCAAATCGCTGCGAGGTGATGAAGTAACCGGTGAGGTTGACGTTGAGCACCTGCTCCCAGTCGCTCAGCGGCAGGTCTTCCATGGCGGCGAAGCGCAGGATACCGGCGGTGTTGACGAGAACGTCGACGCGGCCGAAGTCGGCGATGGTGGCATTGACGGCGGCCTGAACCTCGGCCTCGTCGGTGGCGTTCATCTTGTAGCCCTCGGCGTGGATGCCAAACTCGGCGGCGAGGTCGGCGGCTGCGGCCTTGACCTTTTCCTCGTCCAGGTCGAGCAGGACGACATTGGCGCCGTTGCGGGCGAATTCGCGGCAGATCTCGACGCCCATACCGCCGAGCGCGCCAGTCACGGCGCAGACATCGCCCTCGAGCTTAAGCCAATTGCTCATAGGAACTTCCCTTCTTGTGCCTCCCGGTGGGCCGCTCCCATTAATCGACCCACGTGGTTTTCGCTGGTTATCGTATGCTTTGCATTTGCGCAGGTGAATTGCATATTTGTTAGAATGGCGTTAACCGTAGGTTTACATTGTGTGATGCAGATTATTCTCAATGGGCGCGTGACCTGCGAAAACAACCCCCTGTGGCACCATGCGGTCACAGGCGCGAAAACGGGAGATTGACGTGTACGATCGACGACTCGAGGCCATATCGGCTGCCGCGGAGCTGGGAAGCTTCTCGCGTGCGGCGGCAAAATTGCGCGTGTCGACCCCGGCGCTCGTCAAGCAGGTGTCGGGCTTCGAGGCCGAGTTTGGCGTCACGTTGTTCGAGCGCTCGCACTCGGGCGTCAAGGTGACGCCGGCGGGCGCTTTGCTGGTGGACGACGCACGCTCGATCATGCGGCAGTCCGAGGACGCGCTGCGCCGTGCCCGGCGCGCGGCGGGCGATGGCGGTGCCGTGCGCCTGGGCGTGTCGATGATGTGCCCGGGGCGCCAAACGCTGTCGATGTGGACGGGCATCCACGAGCTGGAGCCATCGTTGCGATTTGAGATCGTGCCGGTAAGCGACCTCTATGACGAGCGCGAATCCGTCATGCGCAGCTTGGGCCGCGAGGTCGATGTGGTGCAGTCGAGTTTTTCGACCCCGCGCTGGGGCGATGCCTGCCAAAAGCTCCGCATCGTCAACGTGCCGTTTTATATCGACCTGCCGCGCACGAGCCCACTGGCGCGCAAGACACGCATTACGGTCGCCGACTTGGAGGGCATGCGCCTGCGCGTGCTCCGCCACGGCAACGACGCCATGGACAGCCTGCGCATCGACCTGTTGGCCGACGGCGGCGTGGACGTGATCGACGTGGACAGCTTTGACTTTGCGCTCTTTAACGAGGCGGAGGAAAAGGGCGACGCGGTTCTCACCTGCGGAGCGTGGTCGGGGGTGCACCCGGCCTTTGTGGGCGTGCCGTTCCTGTGCGGCCGCGAGGTGCCGGTCTTTCTGCACTACCCGCTCGAGCCCACCCTCCAAGTCCAAAAATTCGTCAACGCCATGGCCCAACTCCTCAAGTAGCCAAAAGAGTCCCGTCCCAAATTAGCTACCCTTTGCTACGGGTTTAGCGGTCCTCGCGTTGCGGCCCGGCTGCCTCGGCTGTCTTTACGCGGTTCTTATCGACGTACATGTTCTTGTCGGCCTGGGAAAAGAGTTCGCGCATGGTAGGCGGCTCGTCAAAATCGCTGGAAAGCGCATAGCCCACCGCGTAGCTGATGGGCATATCGGGGTGGACTTCGGAATACTCGTTCACGTTCGCGCGAATCCGAGTGAGACAAGATTCCACAGCGGCTCGGTCGGCATCCCGCAGCACCGCGATAAACTCATCGCCGCCGTCGCGACCCACAAAGCACGTCTCCGACGCCACACTTCCCAGTTGTTGGGCAAAAGAGCGAATGTATTCATCGCCCTTCTCATGGCCGAAGTTGTTATTGACCATATGCAGATTGTTAAGGTCGAAGACGCACACCGCAACGGGCTCCTCCGCGGAGACAGGTTGCTCCTGCCCCAAGACCTCCTCGCACTTGTTCTTGTTGGGCAGTCCTGTGGCTTCGTCGAGATAGACTTTGTTCTGCAGTTCGCGATTGAGCGCGGCAGTTCGCACCGCGCGAACAAGTTCGACCGCAAAGGTCGCCACCAAGCCCATGATGTCGATGATCACCAGGCCCTCGAGATAGTTGAGCGCCGACGCCTTCTCCTGAGAGTAGTCCTCTGCGAGTCGCGTAGCATCGTCGCAAATGCCAAAGAACTCCTCGCTCATGGAGATGATGTCGGTGTTCTCATAGCCGACTTCGCGCACGCGGATGATCTCGGTGCAAAGCTCATCAAAATAATTTGCAAGCTCGGTCATTTTTGCCTGATACTCATCGTCGTCGAGGCGGACGAGGTTGAGGTCGTCACTTCCGTAACGCAAACCGTTGATGTATGAATCCACGG
>DBEXKF010000364.1:0-2718 GCA_048175045.1 Collinsella sp. | reverse complement strand
GCAGCTCGCGAGCGACGGGCCCAAAGATACGGGTGCCGCTGGGGTTCTTGTCGTCCTTGATCAGGACCGCAGCATTCTCGTCGAAGCGGACATAGGTGCCGTCTTCGCGGCGGACACCCTTGGCAGAGCGGACGATAACGGCCTTGACGACCTCGCCCTTCTTGACCTGACCGCCGGGGGCAGCCTTACGCACGGACGCGACGATGATATCGCCGATGTTGCCGTACTTGCGGCCGGAGCCACCGAGAACGCGGATGCACTTGATTTCCTTGGCACCGGTGTTATCGGCGACCTTCAGAAAACTTTCCTGCTGAATCATTGTTCCGGTACCTCCTTACTTAGCTTTTTCGACGATCTCGACCACGCGCCAGCGCTTGTCCTTGGACAGGGGGCGGGTCTCCATCACCTTGACGGTATCACCGATACCGCACGTATTGTTTTCATCGTGAGCCTTCAGCTTGTAGGTGCGGCCGACGATCTTCTTGTACAGGGGATGCGCCACGCGGTCAGCGATCGCAACGACGACGGTCTTGTCCATCTTGTCGGAAACGACCTTACCAACGCGGACCTTACGGGAGGACCTTCTCTTCTCTTCCATCTTACTTCTCCTCCTTCTCACGGATCATGGTTTTGACTCGGGCAATATCACGCTTGGTCTGGACGAGCTTCTGGGGGTTATCCAGCTGATTCGTCGCGTGCTGCATGCGCAGCATAAACAGATCTTTCTTCAGGGCGTCGAGCTTGGTGTTCAGCTCTGCGACGCTCATGGCACGAACTTCACTTGCCTTCATCTCATTCACCTACTTCCTGGGTCTCGGCCTCGCGCTTGACGATCTTCGTCTTGATGGGCAGCTTGTGGCTGGCCAGACGGAGCGCCTCACGCGCGACTTCTTCGGAAACACCGGCAATCTCAAACATGATACGGCCGGGCTTGACAACTGCTACCCAATACTCCGGAGAGCCCTTACCGGAACCCATACGGGTCTCGGCAGGCTGCTTGGTAACGGGCTTATCGGGGAAAATCTTGATCCAGACCTGACCGCCACGCTTGGTGTAACGGGTCATGGCGACACGGGCCGCCTCGATCTGGTTGCTGGTGATCCACGCGGGCTCAGTGGCCTGGAGGCCGAACTCACCATAAGTAATGGTGTTGCCGCGGGTCGCCTTGCCGGTCATACGACCGCGCTGAACGCGACGATATTTCACTCTCTTCGGCAGAAGCATTACTGAGCGCCTCCTTCCTTATTCTCAGCCGGCTTGCGATAGCCGCCCTGCGGGCGATCGCCCTGGGGACGGTTGCCGTTGCGGTTGAAGCCGCCCTCACGGCGCTGATAGCCGCCCTGGCCATCACGGCGGGGACGACGGTCACCGTCGCGGCGAGGACGACGCTCGCGGCGCTCCTCATACGGCTTGGTGGTATCGAGCGTACGCGGGGTGGTACGCAGGGTCTGGGTCAGGACCTCGCCCTTGTAGATCCAAACCTTCACACCGATGCGGCCAAACGTGGTCGCAGCCTCGGCGAAGCCGTACTCGATGTCGGCACGGATGGTCTGCAGGGGGATGGTGCCCTCGTGATAGTGCTCAACGCCAGCGATCTCGCGGCCGCCGAGACGACCGGAGCAGCAGCACTTGATGCCCTTGGCGCCGGCGCGCATGGCGCGGCCCATGGCGTTCTTCATCGCGCGGCGGTGAGAGATACGCTTTTCGAGCTGCTGGGCGATGTTCTCAGCGACGAGCTGAGCGTTCATGTCGGGATTGCGGACCTCGACGATGTTGAGCTTGACCTTCTTGCCGATCAGAGCCTCGACCGCGAGACGCAGCTTCTCGACCTCCGCGCCGTCCTTGCCGATGACCATGCCGGGACGCGCGCAATGAACGAACAGCGTCACAACATCGTTGCTGCGCTCGATCTCGATCTTGGGCACGCCTGCACCGTACAGGCTCTTCTTGACGAACTTGCGGATCTTGTTATCTTCAACGATCAGGTCGCCGACCTTCTCGTCTCTGGCATACCAGCGGGAGTCCCAGTCTTTGATGACGCCGACGCGCATGCCGTGGGGATTAACTTTCTGTCCCATGAAACTGTCTCCTCCCTTTAGTCTCTCTCAGCGACGGTGAGCGTCACGTGAGAGGTTCTCTTGTTGATGCGGTAGCCGCGGCCCTTGCTGGCGGGGATCATGCGCTTGAGGATCGGGCCGGAAGTCGCGTAGACCTCGGACACGTACAGCTTGGAGGTATCCATGCTGAAGTTGTTCTCGGCGTTGGCGACAGCGCTCTTTAAGAGCTTGACCAGGGGCTCGGACGCAGCCTTGGGGGTCTGCATCAGGAGCGCCATGGCAGTATTGATGTCCTTACCGCGGATCAGGTCGCAGACGATCTGGACCTTGCGGGGAGAGATGCGGACATATCTCAGATATGCTTTAGCTTCCATGTTCTGCATTCTCCTTCCTTATTTCGTCTTGGTATGGCCGCGGAACGTACGGGTGGGAGCGAACTCGCCCAGCTTGTGGCCGACCATATCTTCCTGAATATAAACGGGAACGTGCTTGCGACCGTCGTGGACGGCGATCGTGTGACCGACGAAGGAGGGGAAGATGGTGGAGCTGCGGCTCCAGGTCTTCAGGACCTTCTTCTCACCGGTCTTGTTCATCTCTTCGACTCGCTTGATCAGCTCAGGGGCAACAAACGGGCCTTTTTTAATGCTTCTGCTCATTTTTA
>DBEXKF010000363.1:0-3962 GCA_048175045.1 Collinsella sp. | reverse complement strand
TGGGGACGTTCTTGAATGACTAGTCGTTGGGGACACTCTTCGCGAAAAGCTGCAAGGACTGTCCCCCACTGCCGGCGGAAAAGGAACGTCCCCAACTGCCGGATCAGGCGAGGCTCTCCAAAACGTGGCGGAGCTCCTGCTGGACGGCGTGGTCGCGGTTGCGCCCCACCACGCGATCGGCAACGGCCTTGAGCGCGGGGCGTGCATTTTCCATCGCACAACCCGTGCCGACAAAGCGAATGATCTCGTAGTCGTTCATCGAGTCGCCAAACGCCATGATCTCGTCGCGTCCAATGCCGTAATGCTCCGCAAGCTGTGCGATGCCCGAGGCCTTCGACACACCGGGCTGCATGGCATCGATCCACGCGTTGCCCGAAGGCGCAAAGGTAAAGAGCTGACCGAGCTCGCGCTGTAGCACGTAGGCGCTGTCCATAACGGCACCGTCGTCGCAAAAGATACTCGCCTTGATGATATTTACGCTGGGATCGGGCAGCTCCCAAATACGCTCGGCATTGGGAAGGTCCTTATCGACCTCACACACGAACTTGCACTCGTCATCGAGCAAAAAGGACTTGGTTCGGTCAAAGAGTGCAAGATGCAGATTGGGAAACGTCGCGACGGCCTGGGCGAGCTTTCGAATCGCCAGGTGCGAATATACCTCGCGGTCTACCATTTTGCCGTCGGCGTAGACCTGGGCACCGTTAGCTGCGACAAAGTCCATCTTGTCGCGAACGGGCGCAAAGAACTCGCACAGGCGATCGTAGCGGCGGCCTGACGATGCGGCAAAATGCACGCCATGCTCGCGTAGCGCCAAAATCAGTTCGTAGGTCTCGGGAGGCACCTGGCTGTTTTCGTCAAGCAATGTGCCGTCCATATCGGATGCAATCAGTTTAAACATAGAAAAGCTCCCTTCGGGCTTATTGGAATAGAACGTGTATCCAATTCCAACGTACCCAAAGGGAGCTCAGGTAAGACTCCGCGGGCGCAAACGTTACAAGGACCCAGCAAATAGCACACGCGCACCAGGGGTCCCACAGTCGCAGCGCCAGGCAACACGTCAAAGAGTGTCCCCAATGACTAGTCGTTTAAGAACGTCCCCAATGACTACCCGATGACTAGTCGGCGTAGGTGAAGGTGGTGACGTCGAACATGCCCTCGGGGCGGATGCGGAGCGTCGGGATCACCGGCAGGGGCAGGAAGATGATGCCCATGATGGGATCGAGCGGCGGCTCAATACCCATGGCGCGCGCCTTGACCATAAAGTCGTCGTGCTGCGCGGCGACATCCTCGGCCGTGCCCTCGCTCATCAGGCCACCAAGCGCCAACGGAATACGCGCCACGACCTCGCCGTTGCGCACCAGCACGTGGCCGCCCTGCCCCACGGCTTCAACAGCCGCCATCATATCGGCAGCGTTATCGCCCACGACGCATACGTTGTGCGAGTCGTGGCCAATCGTCGAGGCGATGGCACCACCCGTGATGGTAAAGCCGCGCACCCAACCGCGGCCGATATGCTTGCCGACCAGGCCCAGACCCGCGGGGCCGTCACCGTCGGCGCCCTCGGCCTGCAGTGACACGCCGCGGCCATGGCGCTCAATCAGCATAATGCGGCGCAAGTCCTCGGCACTCTCGGGGCGGGCCATGCCCGTGATGGCCTTACCCGGCACCACGTCGATCGCGGCCTCGCCCGGCTTAAAGGCATAGTCGAACACGTCGAGCGAAAGCTTCGGCAGCTTAACGGAGGCGCGCAGCTCATCGGCAAGGGCCGCAACCTCGGCCATCTCGGGCGCGATCTCGCCCACAAAGGTGCCGTCCTGCGCCACCAGAGCACCAGCGGCATATACGCGATGCGGAGCCGTGGCAAACGTCAAGTCATTGAGCATCAGCAGGTCGGCACGCTTGCCTGGGGCGATGGCGCCACGCAGCTCGTGCGGGTCGCGGCAGCCGTGATCCAGGCCAAACGCCTCGGCCGTGGAGAGGGACGCCATAGAGATAGCGACCACGGGGTCAATGCCGGCCTCGATGGCCACGCGGCAGGCATTGTCGATCATGCCGGTCGCAAGTGCATCGGAAGGGGCGCGGTCGTCAGTCGCAAAGCAGCAGCGGCGGGCGCGGGCAGGGTTCTCCAGCAGCATCGGGGACAAATTGGCCAGGTCGTGGCTGCACGTGCCCTCACGCAGCATCACATACATGCCGCGGGACAGCTTGTCGAGTGCCTCCTCGGGAATCGTCGACTCGTGGTCGGCGATAATGCCCGCTGCGGCATAGGCGTTGAGGTCCTTACCGACAACGAGCGGCGCATGGCCGTCGACCTGCTTGGACGGCGTCTGGTTGGCAGCATCGATGCGGGCGCAGGTCTCGGGATCGGCCATAAAGACGCCCGGCAGGTTCATCATCTCGCCCAGACCAAAGACATCGTCCGGATGCTCGGCAAAAAACGCCTGCATATCGGCAGCCGAAATAACGGCACCGGCCTGCTCGTCGGGCAGCGCGGGCACGCACGAAGGCATCATGTACTTGATGGAGATGGGTGCGCGGCGGCCGTCCTCAATCATAAAACGCAAGCCGTCGAGACCGGCAACATTGGCAATCTCGTGGCTGTCGGCAATGGCGGTGGTAGTGCCGCGCGTCGCGGCCATGCGAGCATACTCGGCGGGACGGATGTTCGAAGACTCGATATGCAGATGCCCGTCGATAAAACCGGGAGTGAGATAGCGACCCTGGCAGTCGACGACCTCAGTTGCCTCGTAGGTGCCAGCGGCATCGTCGCGACCATCGTAGAGCACGCCGACGATCACACCGTCCTTGACGGCAACGCTACCGGGCGCCACACGCTGGCCATATACGTCGACAATCTTCGCATTGGTAAACAGCGTGTCGACGGGCACGCGACCCTCGGCGGCCTCGATCACAGACCTCATGACCTCAACGGACATATATACTCCTTCTACTGTAGAAAAAAGCTGCGGAGCGGACAGACCTTCACCGCAGCAAACTAATAGTCATTGTATGCCCAAACGATGGGCCAGCAACACGCCTCTCCGCTTAACGACACACGCCGCTGAGCGCAATGGGGACTGCTGCTGAGCACCAATACAAGGGGTGTCCCAGAGTGCCGGCACAAAAGGAACGTCCCCAAGTGCCAACCACGGCAGCGCCGATAATTTGGCAGCGCCAGCGAGCGGGCCGCATTTGAGACAAGGTGACGTGAAACGAAAGGGCGCTGACCTTCTGGTCGCGCCCTTGAAGTTGAACGTCAGATTGTACAGGTGCGGTCCGCGCAGTGTCGGCCGGTCCGCCGTTCGGTAGAACGGCGGAACTAAACCAACTTGAAGCCCTTGCGCTTGCCTACGGAGAGGGTGTCGCCCAGCTTGAGGGCGCTCGGGTCGATGTTATAGCTCTTGGGAGCCACCGCCTCGCCATTGATCTTGACGCCGCCGCCGTCAATGTCGCGACGGGCCTGGCCGGCGCTCGCCGAAAGACCCAGGTCCTTGAGCAGGCCGGCGAGGTAGATCTGGCCCTCGTCGTTGACGGTCAGCTCGACATGCTTCTCGGGGAAGTCGGCAAGCTGGCCCTCCTTGAACACGCGGTCGAACTCGGCCTGAGCCTCGTCACCGGCACCGGCGCCGTGATAAGTGTCGCACAGGTCGCGGCCCAGAGCGCGCTTGAGCTCATAGGGATCGGCGGAACCGTCGGCCAGGGCAGCGTCGATCTTGTCGACCTCGGCCGGGGTAAGCGAGCTGGCCAGACGATAGTACTTGCCGATCATCTCGTCGGGGATGGACATGGTCTTGCCGAACATATCCTTGGGAGCATCGGTCAGGCCGATGTAGTTGCCGTAGGACTTGGACATCTTGCGCACGCCATCGGTGCCCTCGAGCAGCGGCATGGTAAGCGCGACCTGCGGCTCCATGCCCATCTTCTCCATGAGCTCACGGCCGGCGAGCAGGTTGAAGAGCTGG
>DBEXKF010000362.1:0-2901 GCA_048175045.1 Collinsella sp. | reverse complement strand
TAGGTATCGCCCACGGCGGCGGCGTCGGCAATATCGATGCCCAGGTGCTCGCACAGGTGCGCGACGCCGGCGCCCTTGTCGACGCCCAGGTTCATAAAGTCGATCCACTCGCGCCCGGCGTTAGTGACGTAGAGCTTGTCCGAGAACTCGGGGCTATAGGTCTCGCGAAACGCGGGCTCGGCGTCGTAGCCGGGGAAGAAGACCGAAATCTTGTTGGACTCGATATCAATGCTCTCAAAGCTGTCGACATAGTTGATTGTGTTGTAGTAGACGCTGATCTCGTCGTGGTATTGATGGTCGCGGGCAAGCACGTAGAACTCGTCGAAGCAGCACAGGACGGGGACAGCGCGCGGATCCTCCGAGGCGCGGCTCAAGACCTGCTGGTACAGCTCCACGTCGATATTGCTCTTATAGATATAGCTGCCGCGATAGATCACGCACGCTCCGTTGTCGGGACAAAAGGCGAGGCGGTTCTTGATGCCCTCGAACATCTCCTCGAGCTTGGGGGCGGGACGTCCGCTGGCGGGGCAGAATACGATGCCGGCGTCGGCGAGCTTGTCCAGGCGCTCATCAAGACCCTGCGGCAACACGCGCTCGTCGGTGAGCAGCGTCTTGTCCATGTCGACGGCGATGAGTTTAATGTTGCCGATATTGGCGTCTGATTCGTAAGTCTGCATAAAATGCGCCTTTCCGTTTCCAGATTGTTTCGGGCGTAATGACCCTCTGCCATGTAATCGTGCGTATTTTCGCAGGAATGGCGCGTATTTGCACTGCAATTCACAAACTAATGAAAAAACTTTTCAGAAATTTGAATTTGTCGATTGTGCAGCGAGCACTTTATCGTAATATAGCGAACATCGAAAACGGAGACGGCAAAAGAGCCACTTACCGAGGAAAAGGTACCGTTTGCGATATTTGAATTGCGCCCGGCGATACGTGAAAGGAGAGGCAGATGCAGTTCGTACAGATCATCACCACTGCAGACAATGCCCTCCGACGCCAGCGCGCAATTTCCCGACGACGATAACAATCGTCTCTGTCCGCATGGGGCGAATTGCCTCAACAGAGTCATTTTGAGGTCGTTGGGTTTTAGCACGACATTGCTGCATGTTTCTAGGGCATGTATGTGCTGATTTTTGCTATTTAACCTGATATTGCACGGTATATGACCTTGAAATGACTTGCAACTGACCGATGTTCTAACTAGCTACCAAGGGCGAAAGGAAACAGCCATGAGCAAGGAAAAAGTCGTTCTCGCATATTCCGGCGGTCTTGATACATCCGTATGTGTCAAGTGGCTCCAGGACGAGAAGAATCTCGATGTCGTTTGTGTCTGCGGCAATGTGGGCCAGGAGGAGACCGGCCTGGATGCCAAGAAGCAGAAGGCGCTCGACCTGGGCGTTCTGGATTGCCAGGTGCTCGACCTGCGTGACGAGTTCTCCGATGAGTTCCTGGCCAAGGCCATCGCCGCAAACTCCATGTACGAGAACAAGTATCCGCTGCTCTCCGCTCTTTCCCGTCCGTTGCTTGCCAAGAAGCTTGTCGAGGTCGCCCATGAGTTTGGCGCGACCTACGTCGCCCACGGCTGCACCGGCAAGGGTAACGACCAGGTCCGCTTCGAGGCTGCCGTCAAGGCCCTCGACCCCGAGCTCAAGGTTATCGCCCCGGTTCGCGAGTGGGACCTGAAGTGCCGTCCCGACGAGGTCGCCTATGCCCACGCTCACAACGTGCCGGTTCCCGAGGGTGCCAACGACAACCCCTACTCCATCGACGACAATCTGTGGGGTCGTGCCATTGAGTGCGGCCACCTGGAGGATCCCTGGAACGAGCCGCTCGACGACGCCTGGGTTATGACCAAGAACCCCGAGGACACGCCCGACACCCCGACCTACATTGAGATCGAGTTTGAGGCCGGCAAGCCCGTCGCCGTCGACGGCAAGAAGATGAAGCTCTCCGAGATCGTCATCGCCCTCAACAAGATCTCCGGCGACAACGGCTTTGGCCGTCTCGATCTGGTCGAGGATCGTCTTGTGGGCCTCAAGAGCCGCGAGTGCTACGAGGTTCCCGCCGCCCTGACGCTCATCACCGCCCACAAGGCGCTCGAGGACATCTGCGTCGAGGGCGACCTGCTCAAGACCAAGATTAAGCTCGAGCAGGATTGGGCCACCGCCGTGTACAACGGCCAATGGTACAGCCCGCTCAAGAACGCACTCGATGCCTTTATGGCCGATACCCAGAAGTTCGTGACCGGCACCGTCCGTCTGAAGTTCTTTAAGGGCAACTGCCATGTCGTCGGCCGCAAGAGCCCGTTTAGCCTGTATGACTACGGTCTGGCCACCTATGACCGCGACACCACGTTTGACGAGAAGGCCAGCGCCGGCTTTATCGAGATCGATACGCTGTCGCTCAAGACGTGGGCAAAGGTCCAGGGTCCCAGCTCCGCTGCCGCCCAGGCCTAGTGCCTCCTTCCCTTGGTATCCGCGCGGCCCATCCGCGTGATACATAACGGGCGCACGGGGTCCCTACCTTTCGTTATGCTTGCTGACACTTCTTAACATCGGTGGCCCCTACGTTCCGCCCGCATATATGATGCCGCGTCTGCGGCTGAGTCCGAGCCCCGCCGGGGTTGTCCGGCGGGGCTCCTTCTATCAATTTGGCGGCTCTGTGCCTATATATGAGGAGTATCCATTATGTTCAATGCTATCGCGCATGCTTTGCTTGCCCTTGCGCCCGAGTTCGATGCTGCAAAGGTCGAGGACGTTCCCATGAGCCTGAAAGCCTGGATCGATGGATCGCAGGGCAATATTCGGAGGGAGACGTTGGGCGCCAAGTGCATGGCGCGTCACTTCTTTGCAAATTAGCTACATGGCCCCGTGCACGGTGGGGAATGTGCAAAACTAG
>DBEXKF010000361.1:0-6980 GCA_048175045.1 Collinsella sp. | reverse complement strand
CGGCGTGTGGCTGCGGTGGTTATTCCGAGTCCTGCGGCGGCGACTGCTGCGAGTGTGATTGCGCTCGGCGCTGTGTCGCCCGTGTTCGCGAGCTTGCCGGCGGTCGTATCTGCTTGCTTGCCGCTGCTCGTGTTCGCCTGCTTGGTGGAGCTCGGTGCGGTGTCTTTGCCGGTCGCGGGCGAGCTGGCGGGCGGTGTCGTCTCGGCCGGCTGCGCTGAGCTGGAGGGTTTTGTCGTCTCGGACGGTTTCGCTATCTCGGGCGAGGCGGCCTTGTCTGCTGCGGCTTTTGCCTCTTCGTATGCCTTGCAGGCATCGTCATATGCCGCTTGCGCCTTATCCAAATTGTCGAGGAGCGCATCTCGCTTGGCTATGTCCTCGTCGATGTGGGCTTTAGCTTCCTCTGCCTCACTTTCGAAATGCTGAACCTGTTTTTCCTGGCTTTCGAGTCGGCGTTGGTAGGAGTGAAGATCATCTTCATAAGATTTTTCTCGCCTTTCTGCCGCCATGATCTCCATGCGCAACTGCTTAATATGCTCCTTAATAGCTGTGCTGGGCTCCTCGTCGCCGAGTGCTTCAAGTGCCTTATCTAATTCTGCCTGAAGGCCGCTTGTCCGGTTGTGGGCCTCATCGTATTTGGCTTGGGCTGCATCGACGTTCGCTTGCATGGCGGGAAGGGGTTCCCTCCGTTTGGCGGCTTCCGTCACCACCATGTCGTAGATCTCTTGAAAAGCGGCAATGTCATCATCGATTTCCGCAAGTTTCTCGGGACTTGCGGCGTCCTCCGCTGCTTTGAGTTTTTTGAGCGCTTCCTGCATGGCTGCATACGCTTTTTCTTTTGCGGCGGCCGCATCTTCCGTTTGCAAGGCAACTGCAGCGGTGGGGGAGCTGGTTTCTGCCGCTATCGCCGTTGCGGGGGCGATTCCCGCGACAAGTGCCGCGGAAAGGGCGATGCCCACAGTTGCTCGTCTTGCTCTTCTTGCGAGAATGTCGTTCATCTCGGCACCTCATTTCAAGGGTCGGCGACTAACTTGGTAGCACTAATGCAAGTATACCAAGTGGTCGACCCGACACTGGCTGGGTGCGCGCCTCTCCGCTTCTTTGGAAACCGAATCCCATTAGAAATGACGAGTTGTTTACGCTTCTTTTGGGCTCACCGTACTATCATGATTCGGATTGAGTGTGAATGATGATAGGGAGCGCCTATACATGATTGAACTGCTCAGGCGTTTTGGTGGTAAGTTTCGCCGGTATATGGTGATCGGTCCTGCGTGCAAGCTGATCGAAGTAATCTTTGACTTACTGACGCCGCTGGTCATCGCTCAGATGATCGACAAGGGCATCGGTGCACACGATGTCAACTCCGTCATCCACTACGGCATGGTGCTCGCCGCCATGGCCGTGATCGGCATCTCGTTTACGCTCGTCTGCCAAAAGATGGCGGCGCTGACCTCGCAGGGCATGGGCACCGACATTCGCGGTGCACTCTACCAGCACATCAACAAGCTGAGCTATGCCGAGCTCGACCGCTTTGGCACGCCGTCGCTCATCACGCGCATTACCAACGACGTCAACCAGGTGCAGCTTGCCGTGGCGCTGGGCGTGCGCATGCTCATCCGCTGGCCCTTCTTGGCGGTGGGCTCCATGTGCGCGGCTCTTGCCATCGACCTTAAGCTCGGCATCATCTTTTTGATCTGCACGCCCGCTATCGGTCTGGTGTTTTGGTTTGTCATGGCGCGCTGCATCCCGTACTACAAGCAGCTGCAGACAAAGCTCGACCGCATCGCGCTTATCTGCCGCGAGGGCCTTTCGGGCGCCCGTGTGGTTCGTGCCTTTGTGCGCGAGGACCACGAGCGCGAGCGCTTTGCCCAAGCCGCCGATGACCAGGCCAATACTGCCATCGCGGTGGGCAAGCTCTCGTCGATTCTCAACCCCGTCACGTTTTTGGTGATGAACCTGGGCGTGTGCGCCATCCTGTGGGTGGGCGGCGTCCAGGTCAACGTGGGCGAGCTCACGCAGGGCCAGGTCATGGCGTTTGTGAACTACATGACGCAGACCCTGACCTCCATCGTGTATGTCGCCAACCTGGTCGTGGTCTTTACCAAGGCGAGCGCCAGTGCGTCGCGTCTCAACGAGGTGCTCAATTGCGTGCCGAGCATTACCGACGAGGGCAACCAGCCGGTTGCGCTGCCCGATCCGAGCGAACTGGCGGGTGGCACTGCTCCAGTCCCCGCGCTGAGCTTGAGCCATGCGAGCTTCTCCTTTGGCGCGGGCGCTGCCAACGCTGTCAATGACGTGACCCTGGAGCTACCGCTGGGCAAAACGCTCGGCATTATCGGCGGCACGGGCAGCGGTAAGTCGACGCTCGTCTCGCTCATCCCGCGCCTGTATGACACGGGCGTCGGCAGCGTGAGCGTAATGGGTGCCGACGTGCGCGCCTGGCCGCTCGATCAGCTGCGCCATGTGGTCGCGACCGTACCGCAGCGCGCGTCGCTCGTGAGCGGCACGATCCGCGGCAACCTGACCTGGCGCGACGAGTCGGCAACCGATGAGGAGCTGTGGGCGGCGCTCGATATAGCGCAGGCCAGCGAGTTCGTGCGCAACAAGCCGCAGGGGCTCGACGCCCCGGTTGAGGCGGGCGGCAAGAACTTCAGCGGCGGCCAGCGCCAGCGCCTGACCATTGCGCGTGCCCTGGTGGGCTCGCCGCAGATTCTGATCATGGATGACTCCGCCTCGGCGCTCGACTTTAAGACCGACGCGGCGCTTCGCCACGCCATCCGCGAGCGCAGTGTACGCGGTGCCGCCGCGGGCGGGCTCCCACTGACAACGGTGATCGTGAGCCAGCGCGTCTCGACCGTGCGCGATGCCGACATGATCTGCGTACTCGACCATGGATCGGTCGCGGGCCTGGCTACGCACGACGAGCTGTACGCAAGCTGCCAACTCTATCGCGAGATTTGCCAGTCGCAGCTTCGTCGCGAGGAGCTCGAGGGTCAGCAGGGGAGCGCGACGCCCACGTCCGTCCCAAGTCCCGCGTCCGCCCCAGCTGCCCCTGCATCCACTTGCGAAAAGGAGGGCTGCTAAATGAATCCGTATACTTCTTCCGGTTCGGTCGCCACGATGACGGCCAACGTGTCCGGCAACGATAACCTCAACGACCTGGGTGAATGTCCGCGTCAGCCCGGCGACCCCGAGCGCTACCCCGTGGGCGCGGTAACTCGCCGCCTGCTGGGCTACGTCCGTCCGCACCGCATTTCGTTTATGGCGTCGTTTGTGAGCGCCGCCATCTCGGTGATCTTGCAACTCTATACGCCCATTCTCATCGGCGAGGGCATCGACCTCATCGTTGTCGCCGGGCAGGTGGACTTTAACGCGCTGCTGCCGCTCGTTACCAAGCTCGCGATTGTCGTTGTGGGCGCGGCGGCCTTTCAGTGGCTGCAGGGCTACTGCGTCAACCGTCTGTCCTACGAGACGGTGCGCGACATGCGCGTGGAGGCGAGCGACAAGCTCAGCTGCATGCCGCTCAGCTTTATCGACGGCCATGCCCACGGTGACCTCATGAGCCGTGTGGTCAACGACGTCGATCAGGTGGGTGACGGTCTGCTGCAGGGCTTTACGCAGCTCTTTACCGGCGTCATTACCATCGTGGGCACGCTCGCATTTATGCTCTCCATCAACCTGACCATGACGCTTGTGGTGGTACTCGTCACGCCGCTTTCCATCTTTGCGGCCGGTGCCATCGCCAAGCTTTCCAATAAGAGCTTCACTGCTCAACAGCGCATCCAGGGCCAACTCGGCGGTCATATCGAGGAGTATGTGGGTGAGCAAAAGCTCGTGGACGCCTTCGCCTACGGCCCGCACGCTCAACAGCGCTTCGATGTCCTCAACGCCGAACTCTATACGGCGGGCGAGCGCGCGCAGTTTATGGGTTCGCTTTCTAACCCCGGCACGCGCTTTATCAACAACATCATATACGCCGTGGTCGCCGTGATCGGCTGCGCGGGCGTGATCACAGGCGTGCCCGCGGCGCTCACGGTGGGCGGCGTGCAGATCTTCCTGTCCTATGCCAACCAGTACACTAAGCCGTTCAACGAGGTCACGAACGTCATCACGCAGATCCAGACCGCGTACGCCTCGGCGCGCCGCATGTTCGCGTTGCTCGATGCGCGCGAACAGGATCCCGACGCTGTGGATGCCATTGAGCTCGCCGCCCCGAAGGGCGAGGTTTCGTTTGAGCATGTGGACTTTAGCTATATGCCCGACCGCAAGCTGTTGCAGGATATCTGCATCGGGGCCAAGGCCGGCATGCGCTTTGCCCTGGTCGGTCCCACGGGCTGCGGCAAGACAACGCTCATCAACTTGCTGCTGCGGTTTTACGATGTCGATGCCGGACGCATCATGGTCGATGGCCGGTCTTCCCGTGACTACACGCGCACAAGCCTGCGCCGCGCCTTTGGCATGGTGCTGCAGGACACCTGGCTGTTTAAGGGCACGGTGGCCGAAAACATTGCCTACGGTTGCCCCGATGCCACGCGCGAGCAGATTGTCGAGGCCGCCAAGCGCGCTCATGCGCATAAGTTTATCGTGCAGCTGCCAGGCGGCTACGATACGGTGATCGGCGAGGGCGGCGGCACGTTTAGCCAGGGTCAAAAACAGCTGCTGTGCATCGCGCGCGTCATGCTCACCGATCCGGCGATTCTGCTGCTGGACGAGGCGACCTCGAGCATAGATACCCGCACCGAGCTGCAGGTGCAGGCGGCATTCGACGAGCTCATGGCTGGCCGCACGAGCTTTGTCGTGGCACACCGCCTGTCGACGATTCGCAACGCCGATTGCATCCTGGTAATGCGCGATGGCGAGATTATCGAGCGCGGCACGCACGATGAACTGCTCGCGGCAGGCGGCTTTTACGCCGAACTCTACCGCAGCCAATTCGCCCAGTAAGCAAGCCCGTGGGGCAAATGAATCAATCGACAGACGGTGGTTTACATCTGTCACGTAAGTACTAAGATATTCATCTAATAAATTGCATTAGTGGCTTTAGTTTTGGGGGAAACGAGGCAACGTGACTATGACGTGCTCTTTGGTGGTTAACAGCAAGAGCGGTAATACCAGGATGGTTTCGGGTGCGATCAAGCGCGCTCTGCAGGCTGCGGGCGTTGAGTTTGTCCATGCCGCGGCGTTGAGCGACGATGCGGATGCAGATCAGGTTGCGCTCGAGGCGCAGGGCGCCTGCGCGGCCGACACGGTGCTCGTCGGTTTTTGGTGCGACAAGGGCGCGTGCACGCCTTCGGTCGCGGCGTTGCTCTCCGCCTTGCACGGCAAGCGCGTCTTTCTGTTTGGTACCTGCGGTTTTGGGGCCAGCGAGGAGTACTTTAGGCAGATTATCGACCGCGTGAGCTCAAATCTGGCCGAGGATGCCGAGCTTGTGGGTTGGGCAATGTGCCAGGGCAAGATGGGTCCCGCGGTCAAGCAGCGCTACGAGGCCATGCTCGAGCAAGATCCCGACAATGTCCGCTTTAAGATGCTGCTAGATAACTGGGTCGCCGCAAAGGATCACCCCACCAAGGAAGATCTGGACAACATGGCTGCAGCCGCCAAGAAGGCCGTGCTGGGCGAGTAGCTTCGCCGCTCGCGGTCCTTCGCGCAAAACAATACAAATGTGAAAGCCTCGAAATCCTCGAGGCTTTTTTCTTGACACTCGCGGGCGCAACCGTGGCAAGCATTTGGGGTGACATTTTCCATCACCCCGATGACGAGACCGTCCTAGACGACACGCTCGCATGCGTTCGCTGGATGTATCGCCAGATGGAGTACGGCTGTCAAAAGTATCCGGGTTTCTTTACGCATCACTCGCTGAGTTTTATGCAGCAAGACACTGCGGACGGCAAGCGCCGCATGCATCATGCCTGGCAGCATATCCTCGACCAGCTTTGCGTGGTGCTCAAGCGTGATCCTCGGGTACGCCCGGACGCCTTTACCGATCAGTTTTCTGCCGAGCAATTTGCCGAGGTCCTGTTCTCGCTCGTGCTCTCTGCCGTGATTCGGCAAGATTTCGATCCGAGTGCCGCGCTCGAGATTACGCGCCGAACCCTCTACTAACGGCCCCGCGCAAGGCGGGGATTTTTATGG
Source organism: Collinsella sp. (assembly GCA_048175045.1). Classification (GTDB taxonomy): domain Bacteria; phylum Actinomycetota; class Coriobacteriia; order Coriobacteriales; family Coriobacteriaceae; genus Collinsella. The sequence continues at coordinate 851 of DBEXKF010000361.1, read as the reverse complement.
TTAGAAAGTGAACAGCGTTCACGTTAAGGAGGTGGTGCGTGGCACCAAGAACCAAAACCGTTCGTTTGCAACCATTCATTAAGGGAGACGTATATATGCGTGCTTTATTCGAAACGCTATTCGACATCGTCTATCTGGTGACGGTCATTACCCTCGGCATTCGCATGATTCGCGGCAGCAAGGGCAACCGTCAGTTCCAGCTGTTTGGCTGGATGGCGGTCGTTTTGGGCGCCGGTGATTCGTTCCACCTGGTCCCCCGCGCGCTGGCGCTCTGCACGACCGGCTTTGACGCTTATGCCGTGCAGCTGGGCCTGGGCAAGTGGATTACCTCGATTACCATGACCATCTTCTACGTACTGCTCTACTACGTGTGGCGCGAGCGCTACCAGGTGAAGAACCACGTCGGAACGACCGTGGCGATCTTTGCCCTGGCCGTCATGCGTGTCGCGCTGTGCATGCTGCCGCAAAACCAGTGGCTCACCAACCAGACCCCGCTTGCATGGGGTATCCTGCGCAACATCCCGTTTGCCATCATGGGCCTTATGGTCATCGTGCTGTTTTACCGCAGTGCCAGGGAAGATAACGACGAAGCCTTCCGCTGGATGTGGCTCACCATTGTGCTGAGCTTTGGCTTCTACATTCCCGTGGTCCTGTGGGCCGAGGTTGTCCCGGCTATCGGCATGCTCATGATCCCCAAGACCTGCGCGTACGTGTGGACCGTGCTGATTGGCTACAGCGCCATGAAGAAGGAGTGCTAGGTCCATCTTCTAAATGTTTCGCCCGCCCGGCGGCGGAATATAAGGTTTCCTACTCTACAGTCCTGCTCGCACGGAGAGCACATTAAGTGCTCT
>DBEXKF010000360.1:0-2011 GCA_048175045.1 Collinsella sp. | reverse complement strand
CACCCGCGAGCGCGCGCTTGACGGTGTCCTCGCCATCGATGTTGAGGACCAAAATCGGCATACGGTTATCCTGGCACAGTGCCGTAGCCGTGGAATCCATAACCTGCAGACCGCGGACGAGAACCTCGTGATAGGTAATCTTGTCAAAACGGACGGCATCGGCGCACTTGACGGGATCCTTGTCGTAGATGCCGTCAACCTTGGTGGCTTTAATCAGAATCTCGGCGCCGATCTCGCACGCACGAAGAGCCGCGGCGGTGTCGGTCGTAAAGTACGGATTACCCGAACCGGCGGCAAAAATAACGACGTTGCCCTTGGAAAGGTGGTTGATGGCGCGACGGCGAATATAGGGCTCGCAGATCTCGTTCATCTGGATAGCGCTCATAACGCGGCAGGGAACATCGTTGTGCTCGAAGGCATCCTGCAGGGCGAGCGCGTTCATAACGGTTGCCAGCATGCCCATGTAGTCGGCCTGAGCACGCTCCATGCCACCGGCAGCGCCGGCCATGCCGCGGAAAATATTACCGCCGCCGACAACGACGCCGACCTCATGGCCAACGGCGAGCAGCTCCTTGACCTGCTTGGCAAGATGGTCGGTAACCTTGGGGTCGATGCCATATTGGCCGTCGCCCATGAGTGCTTCGCCGGAAAGCTTAAGAAGCACGCGTTTATATCGGATGTCGGACAAAGCGATCCTCCTTTAATTAGACTCTCAATATGATATCAAAGGTTCTCATAAGAGCCATGAAAAAGCAGGCTGTGAGTAAAACCCACAGTCTGCTCATTACCAGCTACAAGAGCTTATTTACTCGCCACGGACCAGACGGTCAAAGGCAACGACGGTAATGGTGTCGCCGAGCTCCTTGGAGACCTGCTCAGCGTACTTCTTGATGGTGAGGGAGCTGTCCTTGATGAACTCCTGCTCGGTGAGCACGGACTGCTTGTAGAACTTCTCCAGACGGCCGACAGCCATCTTCTCCTGGATAGCCTCGGGCTTGCCGGACTCGGCAGCCTGGGCCATGTAGATCTGCTTCTCGTGCTCGACGGTCTCGGCCGGAACCTGATCGCGGGTAGCGCAGATCGGGGCGACGGCGGCAACCTGAAGGGCAACGTCGTGAGCGAAGGTCTTGAAGGACTCAGCCTGAGCGGTCTCGGCCTTCTCGAAAGCGAACTCGACGAGGACGCCGATCTTACCACCCATGTGGATGTAAGAAGCGAGCGCGCCGTTCTCAGCCTTGCGGGCAGCGAAGCGGGAGATCTTCATGTTCTCGCCCATGATGTGAATCATCTCGGTGAGCTCGGAGGAAACGGTCTCCTCGCCCATCGGCTTCTCGAGCAGAGCGTCGACGTCAGCAGGCTCGGTGGTAGCGACAACCTCAGCGACCTTGGAAGCAAAGCCGGTGAACTTGGCGTTGGAGCCAACGAAGTCGGTCTCGCAGGAGAGCTCGAGCAGAGCGCCGGTCTTGCCATCCTCGGAGACGAACGCGGCGACAGCGCCCTCGTTGGTCTCACGGCCAGCCTTCTTGGCAGCCTTGGCAAGGCCGTTCTTACGCAGAACGTCGACAGCGGCGTCCATGTCGCCGTCAGCCTCGACGAGAGCCTTCTTGCACTCCATCATCGGGGAGTCGGTCATCTCGCGGAGCTGCTTGACCATAGCGGCGGTAATCTGGGCCATTGTGGTTCCTTTCAAAGAGATGAAAAAGAATTAACTAAGACTGATTTACTCGGCCTTGGGCTCAGCGGCCATCTCGGCCTCGGAGACCTGCTCCTTGCCGGAGCCAGCGAGGCAGGCGTCAGCCATGAGCTCGCACATAAGGGTGACAGCGGAGATAGCGTCATCGTTGCAGGGGATGCCGTACTCGACCTCGTCGGGATCGGAGTTGGTGTCGATCAGAGCGACGACGGGGATGTTCAGGCGCTGGGCCTCCTTGATGGCGTTCTCCTCGCGCTTGGTGTCGATGACGAAGAGAGCCTGGGGCAGACCCTTCATGTCGCGGGCGCCACCGAGGTT
>DBEXKF010000359.1:0-1987 GCA_048175045.1 Collinsella sp. | reverse complement strand
TTCTGTATGTTGACCTAACTATCTGTGAGGTGCCTATGGTTGATACAGATTTTGCTTGGCGGCTTACGCAAGGACTCGTGCGGATCGACAGCTCAGACCCGGGTGCGTATGAGGACGAGATTGAGCGCTATATCAAAGCGTTGGTTGAGGAACGGTTGGCGCAGCTGAGCCATCCGGTACTCCATGCCGTGCAGGTTGAGGAACTCGAGGTGCTGCCCGGGCGCCGCAACCTTATGGTCACCGTGCCGGGCCAAAGCGACGAGCCGCGACTCGTCTATATCTGCCATATGGATACCGTAACCTTGGGCGATGGCTGGGACGCGGACACGCCGCCGCTCGGGGCGGTTGTGCGCAACAACAAACTCTATGGCCGCGGCGCCTGCGACATGAAGGGCGGACTGGCTTGCGCCATTGCCGCACTGGTCCATACGCTCGAGCGCATGGCGGCAGAAGGCGAGCCGCCCCGCCGTAGCTTCTCACTCATCTGCTCGGTCGACGAGGAGGACTTTATGCGCGGCTCAGAGGCCGCGATCGATGCCGGCTGGGTCGGCTCGCGTGAATGGGCGCTGGACACCGAGCCCACCGACGGACAGATCCAGGTGGCGCACAAGGGACGCACGTGGTTCGAGATCGAGATGGCCGGTGTGACGGCACATGCGAGCCAGCCCTGGAAGGGCGCGGATGCCGTCGCCGCCATGGCCGAGGTCGTGTGTTCGCTCCGTCGCGCGTTTGTGGCGCTGCCCGTGCACGATGAGCTGGGGCCTTCGACCATCACGTTTGGCCAAATCGAGGGCGGATATCGCCCCTACGTCGTACCCGACCGCGCCAAAGTCTGGGTCGACATGCGCCTGACCCCGCCGACCGATACGACCGCCGCAACGCGCATGGTAGAGCAGGCCATCGCCGTCGCCGAAGCCGCCGTTCCCAGTTGCCATGGCAGCTACACCGTGACGGGCGACCGCCCCGCCATCGAGCGCGACCCGAACTCTCCCCTTCTAGCAGCGCTCAAGCGTGCTGCCGATGACGTGACGGACGCGGACACGACCGTCGGCTTCTTTACCGGCTACACCGACACCGCCGTCATTGCCGGCAAGACAGGTAACCGCAATTGCATGAGCTACGGTCCCGGGTCGCTCGCGCTCGCGCACAAGCCCAACGAATATGTATCCCACGCCGATATCGTTCGTTGTCAGCAGGTGCTAATCGCGCTCGCCGATAACGTGCTCTGGGACTCGAGCGGCCAAGTTGGGGCATAATAAGCCGCGAACAAACCGACTCGTGCGTTAGGACCGCCCATGAAAGCACTTCCGTTTCCCTGCATCCGCCCAGCTCAGGACCGCGTGCTCGAAGCGCTGCCTGCAATGGGCAGCATCCTGAGCGGCAACGATGCTCTGCGCGGAGCCATTGCCGATGGCCTGATGCTCAAGGACCCGGGTGCAGCGTATTACGTGTACGAATGCTCAGGGGAGCCGGGGCGCGTGACGGGCGTTGTGGCGATCTGCCCGGTTGGTGCGCTGGCGGGCGGCGACGCGGTTGCCGCCGATACGACCGCCGCTGCGCGCGCAATCGCCGACCTCAAGGTACAGCCCCGTCCCGTAACGCTTGTCTACGAAGCCTCTCCCGTCATGGATATCATCCTCGGCGCCGCAAAAGAGGGCGCTTCACTCTATGCCGTCACCGACCCCGCCGGCATTACGCACCGCGTGTGGGAGGTCAAGCGCGAGGACGCCGTCGGGGCCATCCGCGCCATGCTCGACCAGGCGCCGGAGCCGGCACTGGCCGACGACCCTGCCTACGCTGCCGCACTAGTCGGGGCATCACAGCTCCTGGCCGACGATGCACGTGCCGCCGGCACCTACACGGGCAAAGAGCCGTTCAACTTTGCCGTAGCTGCGCTCTTCCCCGCCGCGCAGGTCAGCGGCGCCGCGCCGCAGGTCCCAACGGGTCTGCTCACGCACCAGGTCGCGCGATTCTAGCAAGACCAGAC
>DBEXKF010000358.1:0-4159 GCA_048175045.1 Collinsella sp. | reverse complement strand
GGAGACAGGAGATGGCTTGGAATGTCGAAATCGTCGATTATCACAAGTGATGAGACTTCGGCCGATTTGCTGTCGCCGGTGACTCCTGGTGAGCTTCTCAAAGAGGAGTTTCTTGTTCCCATGGGCATTTCTCAATATCGCCTTGCGAAAGAGACTGGGATTCCGGCTCAGCGTATCGGGCAGATTGTCTTGGGAAAACGTCGCGTGACGGCCGACACCGACCTCCGTCTTTGCCGTTATTTTGGCCTGACGGATGGTTATTGGCTGCGCGCTCAGGTGGCGTTTGACCTTGAGGCCGAGAAAAGGCGGATCGAACCGGAACTCGACAAGATCGTTCCTGTTCAGCAGGCTATCGCACTGTAGTGCTCAAAGATGATGGGGGTGGCGCGGCGATGAGGCGACGCCGACAGTCTGCCGTATATAGTCCGGGTGGATGCGGGTGCGGTTTGCTGCTGCTTCCGGTCATCGCTGTGGGCATTGGCGTGATGTTTGTGCTTGCTGGGCTGGCTACGGCGGCACTCGTACTGTTTATCACTGCTATCGGCGTGACGATTTGGCTTTATCGCAGTCGTGAGCAGCGCCGCGCCGACGGTAAGACCAATGTAGGATGGATTGCCTTTTTGGTCATCGCCTACCTGCTGAGCATCAGCTATTTGGCCTTCTTTATCCTGTTGCTTGTGAGCACCTTTACCGGGGAATCCGTCACGGTGGGTTGATGCACTGCCAGCAGACGGTTGCGCAAAGTGCGTTTGCTCGGCGTTTGGATAACTGCATTGGCCGTTTACCGCAGCCTTAGCTCTCAGCTAATGAATTCAAGTTCAATCCTTCCTACGATGTGCTGTGTGCCGGCACGGTAGCCGGATCGTAGGAAGGATGCATGATGAAAAAGCTCGAAAACGAAGTGCTGCTGAGCCGTCGCGCTGCACTGGGCGCATTCGCCACCGTCGCCTTGGGGACTGCCGGTCTTCTTGCCGGTTGTGGTAGCGATAAGGCGACCGTCACCGAGGACGCTGGCGATGGCGACAAGAAGGAAGAGGCGAAGAAGGAAGAGCAGTCTACGACTGACCTGGCGGTTGGTGCGACGGTGACCACGACTGCCGGTCTTTCCGTCGTTGTCGATTCCGTCCAGCCCGGCCTCACAAATTATGACGGTTCGACCATGACGGGCATTCACGTCACGTACGTCAACAATGGCGATGAGGGCGCAGATTACAACATCTACGACTGGAAGGGCGAGGACGCCAACGGCGCTCAGCAGAATCAGGGTTACTACAGCGAGGGCTCCGATGAGCTACAGTCTGGTACCCTTGCCGCTGGTGGCTCTGTGGCGGGCAATATCTACTTTGATGGCGATATCAAGAAGGCACTGTATTTTGCCAACATGTTTGATAAGTCTGCCACTGCAAGCTGGGTGTTGGCCTAGCATGTCGCTACCGTTGCGCCGTATGGGAGGTGAAGTCGTATGCCCGATAAAAAGCTGACTGACGAGTTGCTCAATGAGCTTCTCGACGCGCCAAACATCGATGGCTATATCAAAGAACACGACTTTGCCACCCCGTCGCTTTCGAACTACCTGAAGCAGCTACTGCAGGAAAAGGGCTTGGAGCGCTCGCGCGTGGTTCGTATGGCCGATCTCAATGAGACCTTTGGCTATCAGATCTTTACCGGCGCGCGTCATCCGAGTCGCAATAAGGTGCTGCAGATTGCCTTTGCGATGGCGCTGACGCTCAAAGAGACCAACCGTGCGCTGACGGCTGCCGGGGTAAGCGTCCTTAACTGCAAGGACCGCCGCGATGCGATTATCATTTTTTGCATCGATCGCGGGTGCAGCCTCCAAAAGGTCAACGAGGAGCTGTATCGCTTTGGCGAGGAGACGGTGAGTTAGCGGCTGATATCTGAGCCGGCGGAGCTGCCGAACAACGATGCAAACGAACGGGGCGTGGATGCCATGGGGTGTCTGCGCCCTGCGCTATGATGGAGGCTATGGATACTCAGATCCCAACATATTCCGATGACGAGCTGACCGCAGCGCTTGCCGAGCACCTGGCGTCGCTCGATCGCGACGACAGCTATCGCGTGGAGCGTGTACTTAAGCGCTCGTCCGTTGAAACAACCGAGCTCGTGTACTTTGAAGGAACCGGCGGTGGTTCGCTCGGCCCCTTTGTCCGTAAACGCATCGATGCTTCGGCTCAAATCGGCGGGGCATACGAGCGTCTGTTTGCCGCGCAACGGGCAGGTAGGCGTTTTGAGCACCTGCCCAGAATCGTCGATTGTCGTCGTGTGGGCGACGAGCTCAACGTGGTTGTGGAATACATCGAAGGGGAGACACTCGGGGCGCTGGTGGACCGTCTGGGAGCCACCCCCGATTATGCGCGTGAAGTGTATCCTGCCCTATGCGATGCCGTGGGCGAGCTCCACGCCGGTTTTGCAATGGCGGGGGAGACGTCGGCGCCGGTGATCCATCGTGACCTCAAGCCGTCGAATATCATCGTGACAGGTGCCAACTATACGCCTGATGACGGCCTGACATTTTCATCGCTGGTGATTATCGACTTGGGGATCGCTCGCGTATGGCGCGACGGCGCCGATGCCGACACCGTCAAGTTTGGGACACGGCCCTATGCGCCGCCCGAGCAGTATGGGTTTGGGCAGACGAGTGTGCGCAGCGACGTCTACGCGCTTGGTGCCCTGTTGTTCTTCTGCTTGACGGGAGTCGACCCTAAACCAGGGCTCGACATGCGCGAGCAATGCGAGGCGCGCGGCATTCCCACTCCACTTACCGATGCCGTCTGCATGTCGATGGCGCTCGACCCGGCCAAACGTTTTGCGAGTGCGGAAGCGTTGGGGCGGGCGACGCGCGCGGCATGCGATCTAAGTCGTCCCGTGCGGCCTCCTGCGCCTGCGCCTGTCCGTACTCCGGCCTCGGAGACGGCGTTGACGCCCCAAGGGCTCCAGAACCCCGCAGGGCTTCCTAGGCCTGCCGCCTCCGCTGCATGCGGTCTGCTCTCTCGCGTTCCGGAGTCTCTGGGGCGCATTTGGAATACGCTCGTCTGCTTCTCGCTGCTCGTGTTCTTTGCCGGAAGTCACTTTGCCGTCTTTCATCCCACCGGAGCAAACCAAAGCTACCCGACGTGGCTTCTCATAATCGAGTATTTTTTCTTTGTCGATGGCCTTATGGTGCTTATGCATTTTGCGCTGCTCGATAAGCGCCGTCTTCGTCGGCGATTCGCGCTGCTCGACAGCTATCGCGGCAAGAAACTCGCGAAACTCTGGCTCAAGGCATTGGGCGTGCTGCTCCTATGCGTGATCGTCATGGTCGCGGTTGCCAATGCGACCGGCGTCGTCGATACCTCCGCTACCTAAAAGAAAAGGGCCCCACATTGGGGCCCTTTGCAGTTGCACTTAGATGCGGTTCATCTGAGCGGCGACTTTGTTGTACCAGTCCTGCCACGTGGGCGGGCAGTACTTTTTGGCCGCTGCCGGGGTAAGGGTGGAGCCGTAGTTGGCGCCCAGATAGGCAACGTGAGCGGAGATGCCCTCGCTCCAGCTGCCAAAGCTGCGCCAACCGCCGCCACGTGCACTCCAGCCCCAGGCGTTGTAAGAATTGGCGCAATAAGCACCCTTGGTGCTCTCGATGCAGGCGATGGCGGGGGACCAACGGGGGTCGACACCGGTATTCCAAGCGGCGACGGCAAAGTTATAGCCCTGGCCTGCCATGGGGGAGCCGGCGAGATAATTGTCGATGCGGCCTGTCCACTCAATAATGAACGAATCGTAATCGGAGCTACCGGTATTGGCGTTGTTCACCGTGGTGTCGATGGTGGTGTTGGTGTTGGTGGCCTGGCTGCTGGAATTGCTGCCGCTTACGCCCTCGCCCGAGAGCTTCTCGGCGGCAGCGGCCTTATCGGCCTCAAGCTTGGCAAGCTCGGCGGCATTTTCCTGCTCGGCTTTTGCCTGAGCCTCGCTGCGGAGCTGCTGGGCCTGCGCCAGCGCATCCTCGGCGTTTTTCTGCTCTGCCTCAAGCTGAGACTTGGCCTGCTGGAGCTCAGCCTTGTTCTGCTCGAGTTCGGTTTGCATGTTATTGAGCTCTTCGATCTCGTCGACGCTCGAGCTCGTGATCTGGTTGGTGTATTTGCAGGTCGTGATGAACTCACCCAAG
>DBEXKF010000357.1:0-11206 GCA_048175045.1 Collinsella sp. | reverse complement strand
TGGCGTTGTGGCATTTATCGATGCCGAGCACGCGCTTGATCCCACGTATGCCGCGCGCATCGGCGTGGATATCGACGAGGTGCTCATTTCCCAGCCCGATACGGGCGAGCAGGCGCTCGAGATTGTTGACATGCTTGTGCGTTCCGGAGCCATCGATGCCATCGTTGTCGACTCCGTCGCCGCGCTGACCCCGCGTGCCGAGATTGAGGGCGAGATCGGTGATACTACGGTCGGCCTTCAAGCCCGTCTGATGAGCCAGGCGCTCCGTAAGCTCGCCGGCTCGCTCGCCAAATCTAAAACGACCTGCATCTTCATTAACCAGCTGCGCGAGAAGATCGGCGTCATGTTCGGCAATCCCGAGACCACGACGGGCGGCCGCGCCCTTAAGTTCTTCTCTTCGGTGCGTATCGACATTCGCCGTATCGACAGCATTAAGCTTAAGGACGAGGTTATCGGTAACCGCGTGCGCGCCAAGGTCGTTAAGAACAAGGTGGCAGCTCCGTTCCGTTCTGCTGAGTTCGACATCATGTACGGTACGGGCATCTCTAAGGAGGGCTCAATTCTGGACATGGCTGTCGAGTGCGGCATCTGCAAGAAGATGGGCTCCTGGTTTGCCTATGGCGAGGACAAGCTTGGCAACGGTCGAGAGGCCGCCAAGGCGTTCCTGCGCGAACACCCCGATTGCGCCGACGAGATTGAGCATAAGGTCCGCCTTGCCTGCGGACTTGAGTTTGATGACGATGCTCCGTCCGAGGTCGAGCTGACCGATCAGCCTGCGCCTGAGGAGTTTGACGAGCTTTACGCCATCGATGGTTCCGCCATGCTCGATGATGACGACGAGTAGCGGTTACGCTCATGTCGTATACGGTGACCGAGGCCACGGCCGTCTTTCCCGATAAGAAGGCGGCTTCCTCGTTCTCGAGCGGGTATGCGTCCAAAAAGCCTTGCGCACATATCGATTGTGAGCTTGAGGGCGGTTTTGAGCGGTCCATTTGGATTCCCGTGCGGGTCGCGCGGCTGTTCCTTAAAAATCGCCCCGATCTTCCCTGCGATTGGGATGAGTTTCGCGAGGCGGTGCAGCTCATTGAGCGTAAATGCGCGCTTACCATGGTGACTGAGATGCTGTCGCGCCGCGACCATGCCACGGGTGAGGTCCGTGACAAGCTGGCTCGCTACGGCTTTCACCAGCCCGCGATCGATTTCGCCGTCGAGCGCGCCACCGAGTATCACTTTTTAGACGAGAACCGCTTTTGCTCGTACTTTATCGAGGAGCGCAAGCGGCGCGGTTGGGGACAGCGCAAAATCGAGACCGAGCTCAAGCGCCGTCATGTCGTGCTCGATGACATTCCCGGTTATCCCGAGGATTATTTTGCCGTCGAAGACGATTTGGCGCGTGCGTCAGCCCTGCTCGCCAAGCGGCGTGTTCCAGAGACGCGTGGATTCGAAAAACTGGTTCGGTTTTTGATGGGCAAGGGCTTCTCGTATCACATCGCCGCCGATGCCGTTAAGGCACGTCTCGATGCCGAACGCGAGGAATGTGCGGTTTAGGCGTATGCGTTTTGTGGCCCTGCCGTTCACCGCGTTTTAGCCGCCGTGCCGGGGCCATTTATTTGACAGTTGTTGTGGTTCAACGTACGATAAACACTGTCATTTGCTTTGTGATATGTGCTCATCTGTGATGAGTTTGTTTATATGTTTATCTGTATCCGACCCGCATAAGCTGCGCCCATATTACTCAAATGTCGCGAGCCGTTCGTAAGGACGGTTCGCTTTGTTGTGTAACGAATCCATAAAAAGGAGTGAGCATGCCTATCATCGCAGCGCTCGTTGGCATCGTTTTGGGTGCCGTCGCCGCCATTGCCTACATGCGCACCGCCAAGCAGGGTAGTCTTCACGAGGCCGACGAAAAGATCCAGTCGGCACACGCACAGGCTGAGTCCCTGATCGGTGATGCTAAGCGTCAGGCCGAGACCCTCAAAAAAGAGGCTCTGCTCGAGGCTAAAGAGGAGATCATCAAGAACAAGCAGGCCGCCGAGGCCGAGGACAAGCAGCGTAAGAGCGAGATTCGTACGCTCGAGAACCGTGTGATGCAGCGCGAGGAGTCCCTCGATCGCCGCAACGACGCTCTCGACAAGCGCGAACATCAGCTGTCCAGCCAGGCCGGTCAGGTCGAGAAGCGCTCCCGCGAGCTCGAGGAGCTCTGCGCCAAGCAGACCTCCGAGCTCGAGCGTATCGCCGACCTGACCCGCGAGGACGCCCACAAGGAGCTCCTCGATAAGGTTCGCGGCGAGGTCACCCACGAGGCTGCCACGATCATTCGCGAGTCCGAGCAGCAGGTTCGCGCCGAGTGCCACAAGACCGCCCAGGAGATTCTGTCCTTGGCGATTCAGCGCTGCGCTGCCGACCACACAGCCGAGGTCACCGTTACCTCCGTGCACATCCCCTCTGATGACCTCAAGGGCCGTATTATCGGTCGCGAGGGTCGCAACATCCGGACCTTCGAGCAGGTTTCCGGCGTCAACCTCGTGATCGACGACACGCCTGAGACTGTCGTTCTTTCGAGCTTCGACCCGGTCCGTCGCGAGACCGCCCGTGTTGCCCTCGAGAACCTCATCGCCGACGGCCGCATTCACCCCGCCCGCATCGAGGAGATGTATCACAAGGCTGCCGACCTGGTTCAGCAGCGCGTGCGCGAGGCTGGCGAGCAGGCTGCCTTCGATACCGGCATCCACGACCTGCACCCCGAGATCGTCAAGACCCTTGGTGCCCTGCGCTACCGTACCTCGTTTGGTCAGAACGTGCTTCAGCACTCCCTCGAGGTCTCTGACCTGTGCGGCGTGATGGCTTCCGAGCTTGGCCTGGACGTTGTGACCGCCAAGCGCGCCGGCCTGCTGCACGACCTGGGCAAGGCAATCGACCATGACGTCGAGGGCCCGCATGCCGTCATCGGCGCCGAGCTTGCCCGCCGTTATGGCGAGAAGCCCGTTATCGTCCACGCTATCGAGGCTCACCATGCCGACGTCGACCCCAACACGGTGCTCGATGTCCTGGTACAGGCCGCCGATGCTGTCTCTGCCTCTCGCCCCGGTGCCCGTCGCGAGTCTGCCGAGAACTACATCAAGCGTCTTGAGAAGCTCGAGGAGATCGCCAACTCTCACGACGGCGTCGAGCGTACCTATGCCATGCAGGCCGGTCGCGAAGTCCATGTCATGGTCCAGCCGGACAAGATCTCCGATGCCCAGTCCACGGTGCTTGCGCACGATATCGCCCACCAGATCGAGGAAGAGATGGAGTATCCCGGTCAGGTGCGCGTTGTCGTGATTCGCGAGAGCCGTGCCGTCGATATCGCTAAATAACATGAACGACGCGAACGAGCTCATCTCATTTATCGCGTCGATGTCGGGGGAGGGCAACCTTCGCGTCGAGGAAAACCTTGGCGAGGGGTATGTCCGCCTCCGCGTTTCGGAGGCCGAGCGGCGCCAGGCAAAGCACGACATCCAGCATGTTGAGGATATTGTCATCGAAATGCTGCGTAACGCTCGTGATGCCGGCGCCGACAAGGTCTATCTCGCCACAACCAAGGAAGATGGCGTCCGTACGCTCGTCTTTCTGGATAACGGCTCGGGCGTGCCGCAGGATATGCAGGAGCGCATCTTCGATGCCCGCGTTACCTCCAAGCTCGAGAGCATGAAGATGGATCGTTGGGGCGTTCACGGTCGAGGCATGGCATTGTTCTCGATTAAGCAGAACACCGACGAGGCACGTGTTGTCGCCTCTGATGTTGATCTTGGCTCGGTCTTTAAGGTGAGCGTCGCTACCGACCGCCTTGGCGAGCGCGCCGATCAGTCCAGCTGGCCTCAGGCCGTGAAGGACGAGGACGGTCACTATGTCTGCGCCCGTGGCCCTCACAACATCATTCGCGCCGCCTGCGAGATTGCCCTCGAGGAGCTGCGCGCCTGTGATGTCTATCTGGGGTCTCCGTCCGAGATCGCCGCGACGCTGCATGCGCAGGCCTCCAGCCGTCTCGATGCTTCTCGTCTTTTGTTTATCGATGACGAAGCCGAGCTTCCCGTGGTCGATCGACTGGGTCTTGCTTCGGATGCGGAAGACTTTATCCGTATCTGTTCGGGTTTGGGCCTTGAGATGTCCGAGCGTACGGCGCACCGTATCTTGGCTGGCCAGATTAAGCCCGTTCGCGGTGTGACCGCACGCCTGCTACGCGAGCGCGATTCGTCCTCACATGCGTCTGCTCCGGTTGATCTCGCCAAAGATCGTCGCGGGCTGCGTATCGCCAAGGACGACATGGCGCAGTTTTCGCGAGCCGTCGAGCGCGACTTTAACGATCTTGCATCGCGGTATTATCTCAACCTTTGCGGCGACCCCAAAATTCGTGTTTCGCGTGATCGCATTACCGTGACGTTCGATCTTGCCAAAGAGGAATAGCATCTTTACCGAGTCCGTTCGGTACGATACAGTTATTGCAGTTAAAACGTACTTTTAAACGCAGGAGTTTCTTCATGGATTGCCTGAAGGTATCAAGCAAATCATCGCCCGCGTCCGTTGCCGGCGCCATCGCCGGCATGGTCAAGGACGGTGTGCCCGTCAACATCCAGTGTGTCGGCGCCGGTGCCGTCAACCAGGCCATTAAGGCCGTTGCTATCGCGCGCGGTTTTTTGATCCCAACCGGGTTTGATATTTCCTGCGCGCCCGTGTTCTCCGACATCCTTATTAACGGGGAGTCGCGCACGGCCATCCGTCTTTCTATTTACGTTCACCAGATCAATCGAGCTGCTATGGATAACGTCGTCATGGATGATGTTAAGCCTGTGGCATAGCTTCTGATTGCCTCGTTTTGCTCCCCATCGTTAGGACTTATGCACATGGACCAGCGTTCCGTACGCGATATTCTTGCCGGTAAAACCTACTTTATTCGCACCTTTGGCTGCCAGATGAATCAGCACGATTCCGAGCGCGTGAGCGGTCTGCTCGATTCGTATGGTTGCCTCATGGCGCTCGATCCCGAGCATGCCGATATCGTTGTCTTCATGACATGCTGCGTGCGTGAGGCCGCCGATACTCGCCTGTACGGTCAGTGCAATTCCTGCAAAAGCCTGCCGCCTTCGCCTTCGGGCAAGCGCGTGGTTGCCGTGGGTGGCTGTATCGCGCAGCGTGATGGTGAGGGCCTGCTCACCAACGTCGATAACGTCAATGTCATCTTTGGCACGCATTCTATCGCACATGTGGCCGAGCTCATTGCCGAGGCGTTCCTTGACGGCAAGCGTCATATCCGCACCAATGAGCATGAGGATACGGATGCCATGAGCATGCCGTGGCATCGCGAGACCCAGTATCACGCCTGGGTGCCCATCATGACGGGCTGCAATAATTTCTGCACCTACTGCATCGTGCCGTACGTGCGCGGTCGCGAAAAGAGCCGCTCCTTCGAGGAGATTGTCGACGAGGTGACCGGTTTGGTGCGCCAGGGCGTGCGCGAGATCACACTGTTGGGCCAAAACGTTAACTCATATGGTCGCGATCTGTTTGGCAAGCCGCGTTTTGCCGATTTGCTGCGCGCCGTAGGCGATACGGGTGTGGAGCGCATCTTCTTTACATCTTCACATCCCAAGGACCTGCTGCCCGAGACCATCGACGCCATGGCCGAGACGCCTGCCGTTATGCCGCAGCTGCACTTGGCTGTCCAGTCAGGTTCGACACGGATCCTCAAAGAGATGAATCGCCGTTATACACGCGAGGACTATCTGGGCCTTGTCGATCGCATTCGCAACCGCATGCCCGATATCGCGCTCTCGACCGACATTATCGTTGGCTTCCCGGGCGAGACTGAAGAAGACTTTGAGCAGACGCTCTCACTTGCTGAGACGGTCCGCTATGCTCAGGCCTACACCTTCATCTATTCCAAGCGCGCCGGTACCCCGGCCGCCGAGATTGACGATCCTACGCCGCATGAGGTTATTCTCGAGCGTTTCAATCGCCTGGTTAAGGTTATCGAGACCACGGCACACGAGTATAACCAGGGTGAGCTTCATACTGTGGTGCCGGCGCTCATTGAGGGAACGAGTAAAAAGAACGACGCGGTCCTGCTGGGCAAGAGCCCCAAGAATCAGACCGTTCATGCGCCTATCCCCGAGGGTTACAGCATCGATCAGCTTGTTGGCAAGATCGTTGATGTTGACGTTGACGTTGCCAAGACCTGGTATTTGTCCGGCTCCGTTGTGGGCGAGCCGCGCTAATGGTTTCTTCCGGGACAGGTCTTTCCGCCGTTGCGATCGTCGGTCCGACGGCGGTTGGTAAGAGTGATGTTGCCGACCGTTTGGCAGCTCGTCTTTCGTCCGAAGTGCTGTCGTGCGATGCGATGCAAATCTATCGCGGCATGGACATCGGTACCGCAAAGATGGCGCCCAATGAGTGTACGGCGCCACTGCGTCTCGTCGACATTGTAGAGCCGGGTGTGGCATATTCTGCTGCGCTTTATCAGGCTGACGCTCGCGCGCATGTTGAACGTCTCCTTGGTTCGGGTTGCCTGCCTGTTTTTTGCGGAGGTACGGGGCTGTATCTCAAGGCTGCCCTTGATGAGATGGACTTTCCCTCGGGTGAACTTGAGGACGATCGCCGTGCGGGCTATCAGGAGCTTGCCGAGCGTATTGGTGAGGAAGAACTGCATGCCCTGCTTGCCGAGCGTGATCCAGAATCGGCTGCTGTTATTCATCCCCATAACGTGCGTCGCGTGATTCGCGCGCTCGAAATGCACGATGATGGCGTTTCCTATGCGCAGCAAAAGTCGCAGTTTAGTGTTCCGCGCGAGCATTATCACGCTCTGTGGTTTGGTCTGACGCGTAATCGCGAGGTGCTCTACGAGCGCATTAACCTGCGTGTTGATCTGATGTTTGAGCAGGGCCTTGTCGATGAGGTCCGCGGTCTTATGGGCCAGGGGCTGGGAGATGCCCTGACGTCGATGCAGGCAATTGGGTATAAAGAGATCATCGATGCTTTCAATGGTGTGATGAGCATGGATGAGGCTCGCGAACTCATCAAGATGCGTTCGCGTCGTTATGCCAAGCGTCAGCTTTCGTGGTTTAAGCGCGATGACCGTATCGTGTGGTTTGATATGGATAAATTTACGATCGATGAGGTCGTTGAGGATATCCTGCATCGTATTGAGGCTGCCTAATGGCCCGTTTTCCTCTTGTTCCCACGGCACCCGAGCCCGAGCGTGCCGTATTAGTTGGTGTTGAGTGGCGCGACAATGCATGGCCGCTCGATCGCTCGCTTGATGAGCTGGAGCGTCTTGCCCACACGGCTGGTGCCCAGTGTGTGGCGCGTTTGTCACAGCGTCTGGTTAAGCCGTATCCAAAATCGTTTATCGGTTCCGGTAAGGTTGAAGAGCTGTGCGGCCTGGTACATCGTATGGATGCCGATGTCGTTATTTTTGACGACGACCTGACGCCCTCGCAGCAATCCTATTTGGAGAAAGCCGTGGGCGAGCCGGTAAAGATTATCGATCGTACTGCACTGATCTTGGATATCTTTGGCCTTCATGCTCAGACGCGTGAGGGACGCCTACAGGTACAGCTGGCACAGCTTCAATATTTGTTGCCTCGTCTGCGTGGCATGTGGAGTCATCTCGCCAAGGAACAGACGCGCGGCGGCATCGGCTCGCGCTTTGGTCAGGGCGAAAGTCAGCTCGAGGTCGACCGTCGCCTTATTCGTAATAAGATCGCTGCGCTTCGTCGTGAGCTCAAGCAGGTTGAACAGCGTCGCGATGTTCAATCCAAGAGCCGCATTGAGTCACCGGCGTTTCGCGTCGCGTTAGCCGGTTATACCAATGCCGGTAAATCGACGTTGCTCAATCGTCTTACCGGCTCTACGGTACTTTCGCAGGACAAGCTGTTTGCTACGCTCGACCCGACGACGCGTTCGTATCGCCTGCCCGGCGGTCGCGGAATGACGATTACCGATACCGTCGGCTTTATTCAAAAGCTGCCGCATGGTCTTATCGATGCCTTTAAATCGACGCTGTCCGAGGTTTTGGGTGCCGATCTAATTCTCAAAGTCGTAGATGCGTCTGACGAGGACTATGAACGGCAGCTGGAGGCTGTCGACCGCGTGCTTGATGAGATCGGCGCCGGAGAGCGCCTAACGCTGACCGTATTCAATAAAATCGATCTTCTCGATAGCGTTGATCGATTAAGTTTCCGTCGTCGCTATCCCGAGGCCGTGCTGTTCTCGGCCCAGACGGGCGAGGGACTCGACGATCTCGTCGACCGTATTGCTCGTGAGGCGGCTGCCACCGATGTGTTGCTCTCCGCTGATATCCCGTATCGTGAGGGCGCCCTCATCACGTTGGTGCATGAGCAGGGAACCCTTCTGCATGAGGAATATCTAGAGGACGGAGTTCGCATTGTGGCGAAGTTGCCGGCCCGAATCGCGCCACGTCTAGAGCGTTATCGCACCGAGTAGACGAGCTCCAAAATGCCCAGAATGATGGGCTGATGCAGCAGATAAAAGGGGAGTGCATGACGTCCAAGGCTGGCGAGCGCCGGTAGGGGGTTGGCGTAGGCCCAGCTTGGGGCGGTCTTACCGATTCCCTGCGCTATGTGTGCGGCGAAGTATCCTGCAAGATACATAAAGATAAACGGGATGATGGGGTAGAAATCACCTGAGATAAACCCAGGGCTCGGAAATCCTAGCCACGCCAGGTAGGGGACAGGGTAGGTCGTTTTGGGGATGCTCCAGGCGAGGGCGAACAACACAAGGCATATGGACATGCCCAATCTCGCCGAAATCTTCTTAAGGACGGGATTGGTCAACGCTACGATGCCGGTACATGCGGCCATACAGTAGATGATGCCAAAATTAACCGAATCGTCGACTGAGACAAGTGTTGTTGCCAACCAGACGACGAGTGCTGCTAAGGCGTATTTGGCGGCACGTTTGATATTGTTGCGCGAAAGAGTGCACATCCAACCCGCGATAAACAAGAATACCCAGCTGATGCTGGCGCGCCAGATGTCTTGAAAGACAGTCTGGGTAAACCAGGGCATATCCCAACCGTACAGGTAGGCGAGATCGTAGCAAGCGTGAAAACCTGCCATTGAAATCATCGTAAACCCGCGGACGGTATCAAAGATGGTGATGCGTTTTCGCATTACGAGAACCGGCGCATCAAGCCGACGACTTTGCCCAAAATAACGGGATTTGTTGCATAGATAGGCTCCATGGTGTCATTCTCGGGCTGCAGGCGTACGCGTCCCTGCTCCTTGTAGAACGTCTTGACGGTCGCTGAACCATCAATCATGGCCACGACAATTTCGCCGTTCATGGCACTCTTTTGTTCACGGACGATGATGTAATCGCCATTGAAGATGCCGACATTGATCATTGAGCTCCCATGCACCTCAAGGATAAAGGAACCCTGATCGGTGGCGATTTCGGTCGGGATAGTAAAAGTGTCTTCGATATTCTGCTCGGCCAGAATGGGAATCCCAGCCGCGACGCGACCAACGAGCGGTAGCGAGACCGTTCCGCGAGGTGCGGTGGGCTCGTCAGTTTTAGAAATTGAGACAGAGGAACCGTCCTCGTTAAAGAGTTCCAAGGCGCGCGGTTTGGTGGCATCGCGCTTGAGTAGCCCGCGCGCCTCCAGGGCAGATAGATGGGCGTGCACGGTGCTGGGGGAGGAAAGGCCCACGGCAGAAGCCATCTCGCGCACGCTGGGCGGATAACCCTTCTCCTGCTGATATTCCTTGATGAAGTCGTAAATTTGCTGCTGACGCTTGGTAATTTTGCGAGCCATCAGGGCATCCTCTCTACCCATGTCAAACAAATGTTCGAATTATGCTTGACAGGAACAACTGTTCGAAGATAATAATAACCGAACATTCGTTCTCGCGCTAGACATTTTTGTCCGCGCGGCTTGATAAAACTGTTCTCAGCAAAACACGCGAGAGGAGAACATGATGAACGCAACGAATATGGTCCAGGGAAACCTCGCCCTTAAGCTCGAGACGCCTGCAGAACCCACTTTTACGGTTGTTCAGGGTGGCCGCTCCGGCTTTCAGCCTTTGACCGTAAAGCCTGCTCGCAATCAGCAGGCTGTAGTTGCGCCGGCCCGCGTTGCCCTGAAGGTTCCGACGATTGTCGCCGTTGCCGTTGCGCTTACGCTCTTTTTTGTCCTCGCTACGTCGGTCTTTAGCGCTCGTCACGCCGCTTATGCCGAGTCCGTTTCCAACGTTACCTACGAGACCATTCGCGTTCAGCCTGGTGATTCTCTTTGGTCGCTTGCCGAGGAATATCCTATCGAAGGCCTTTCCACGCAAGAGACTTCCGATATGATCCGTAACGTCAATCATCTGGAGCATGGTTCGCTCGCCGCCGGTGCGCATCTTAAGGTTCCTGCTCGTTCGTAATCATTATCGCGCTGCGCATGGTACCCTTGTTATCGTTTAAGAGGAGGTACCATGCGCTGTCCTAAATGCGGCAAGGCACATACCCGCGTTGTTGATTCCCGTATGCAGGAGTCAAATAACACCATCAAGCGCCGTCGCGAATGTTGCTCGTGTAACTACCGCTTTACAACGTTCGAGCGATGCGAAGACCCAATCGAGGTCATTAAGTCGGACGGAACCAAGCAGCGGTTCGATCGGAATAAGCTGCTCGTCGGCTTGATGCGCGCCACCATCAAGCGCGATATCGACACTAAGAAGCTCAATGAGATTATCGACGACATCGAGGTCGAGCTGCGCTCTCGCACGCTGACGGCCGTCACGTCCCATGAGTTGGGTGACATGGTGCTCAAGCGCTTGGCCAAGATCGACAAGGTGGCGTACATCCGCTTTGCCTCGGTCTACCGCGATTTCAAAGACGTCGATGAGTTTCTGCAAGAGCTCGACAAGCTAAGGTGATTCCATGTCCAACATTACCGTTAACATAAAGCGTCTCGACCCCACCGTCGTGCTTCCCAAATACGCCCATCCCACCGATGCCGGCTTGGATCTGCGCTCCAACGAGGACTGCGTCCTGAAGCCCTTCGAACGCCGTCTGGTCTCTACTGGGCTGGCCATCGCCCTGCCCGATGGCTACGCCGGCTTCGTCCAGCCCCGCAGCGGCTTGGCCATCAAGCAGGGCCTGTCTATAGTCAATACGCCGGGCCTCATCGACGCCCACTACCGAGGAGAACTCAAGGTTATCC
>DBEXKF010000356.1:0-9523 GCA_048175045.1 Collinsella sp. | reverse complement strand
TGGTCACCGCTGCTGACGGTAAAGAACTACCGGCCGGATTTAACGGTATTGCTGCTACTCCGCTGGTGAGTGTTCAGGGCGGCAAAACCTATGTGTACTTCACCGTTAATAGCGCGGATAGCAAGGACTACGTCAGCTACTCTGCTGGTGGTGGGGTGTATCGCTATACGCTCGGCGATGCAGAGGCGACGCAGATTTATGATGCGGCTGGCCATTACCAGTACTGTGACTCTCCGGTCATTGCCGATGCATCTGGCAACCTGTACTACATCAATGACTCGGGCACGCTGTTCAAGCTTGGGGCCGTTGAGTCTTGGACGGTTGCCTTTAATTCCAACGGCGGGTCTGCTTGCGACACTAAGTTTGTTGCTACGTCCGATGGCAAGCTGGTCAAGCCGGCCGATCCGATGCGCGATGGCTACACTTTCGGCGGTTGGTATACCGATGAGCCTTGCACGCAGGCGTACGACTTCAGTACGCCGGTGACGGCCGACCTGACGTTGTATGCCAAGTGGACCAAGAATGCCGTTAACCCTGGCGGTAATGGCGGCGCTGGTTCGAATGGCGGCGGCGGTTCTGGTACCGGTACTGGTTCCGGCACTGGCGCTGGCACTGGCACGGGTTCCGGCTCCGGCTCGAAGGGCGGCGCTGTCGCCCCGGGTCATAAGCCGACGACCAAGACGACGGTGTCGACCAAGACCGAGACCAAGGACAACAAGTCCGACCAGAAGGACTCCGATAAGTCCGATAAGAAGGACGAGAAGAAGTCTGACAAGAAGTCTGACAAGAAGGACAGCAAGTCCGACAAGAAGTCCGATTTCAAGTCCGATACGGGTGCTGCTTCCACGACCACTGCTAAGAAGTCCTCTAGTGCTGCCGAGCAGGAGACTGGCGCCAATCCGCTCGCCATCGTTGGCATCGCCGCCGGCGTGATTGGCCTAGCGCTCATCGCCGTCTTCGTGCTGACCAAGCGCGGCAAGGGTGACGGTAATGCCCGATAAGCCCAAGGAGACCAGCGGGCAACAGCCCGACTCCTCGTTTATCCAGCTCGATGATCCAAAGCAAAAGGGCGCCGCTTCGGCGGCGTCCGCCCCTCATCGCAAGGCGCTCCTCGGCGTTCTGACCGCTGCGTGCGCCATTCTGATCGTCGTCTCGCTGGGTTTCGTCCATCCTTCCACAAGCGGTGCCTGGTCCATCGACTGGATCATTCAGACCGTGACGGGGGAGGGCGTCGTAGCGAAGGACGCCAGGGGGTCTGACTCGACCGCCGCTTCGGGTAAAGCTGAGTCCAAGGATTCCAAATCTTCGGATGGTGCGAACGACGAGTCTAAGGGTCCGGATGAATCTGACTCTAAGAAGGAGTCCGAGTCTTCAGACAAGGAATCGGATAAAAGCTCGGATAGCAAGAAGTCCGATGGTCAGAACGGCAAGAAGTCTGGAGATAAATCCGCTGCCCAGAATACGGGAGCCGACGATACTTCCAAGGTGTCTGGTGGTGCTTCTTCGGGCGGTGGCCAGTCGTCTAATGGAGCCTCATCCTCTAATGGTGGAAACGCCTCCTCGGGCGGCCAGAGCGGCTCACAGGAGTCCAACTACGTTACGGTGACGGTTTCGGTCACATCGAGCGCTGTGGGCAATCCTGTGTCCTCTGGTGGCACCTTTACCTTTAACGAAGGCGCTACCGTCTACGATGCCCTGTGCGCGCTGGGCCTTTCTGTCAACGCACACGGCTCGTCGTACGGCACGTATGTTTCCGCGATTGGTGGTTTGGCCGAGAAACAGTACGGCGGCACGAGCGGCTGGATGTACTCCGTCAACGGCACAACGCCCATGACGGCCTGCAGCAACTACGTTCTCTCCAACGGCGACAACGTAGTTTGGTATTACGTGACAGGCTAGAGACCTCGACATAGCGCGCCAGACGGGCGGTTCGGACCAACATCCGAGCCGCCCGTTTTTCATGCGAATGGGACTGGATCGCCGGGTCTCTCGGCAAACAAAAAACCGGTTGGAACGGGAATTCCAACCGGTTATACATTCAAGCAAATAGTGAATCGACTACGACCGTGCGCCCTCGAGGAAGAAGCGGCGGCTGAAGTAGTTGTACCAGGTGACGAGGAACGTGGCGATGGCCTTCATGGCCTGGTAGCCGATGCTCAAAAACGTGACGCCCACAAACATGTACAGGTCGTTGAGACCCAGACCAATCACCGACAGGATGGTGAAGATCGTGAACTCGCGCTTGCGGCTCATGCCCTCGCGATGGTCGAACACGTACTTCATGCTGAGCCAGTAGTTGACCACGACGGACGTGATAAACGAGATCGTGGTGCTCATCAGAAAGTCGAGATGGAACAGCTCGACGAGCGCAATGAGCATGCCCCAGTCGATGCCAAAGGAGATAAGACCCACGACAGCGAACTTGAGGAATTGCTTAGTATGAGGTTGTGCCAGTGCCTTGCGCACGTAATCACATCCAATGCGTTGACGAATCGAGCAGAGGATACTTTAGAGCTTTTGCAAGGGAAACGTAAGGGCTTTGCCAAGAACTATACGAACTCGTCAAATTTGCAAGAGACAATCCGCAAACGTCGTAAATCCTTCCGTAAACGAGCAAGGCCCACGAACAACGCAGCGCTCGACGCACGTCGTCCGTGGGCCCTGTAGTGCAACGAGGAGGCCGAGCTACTTGGTCTCCTCGCCCTCCAGGAAGATCTTTCGGGTCACAAAGTTGTAGACCATAACAAGCGCGGTGGCGCAAATCTTGGCGATATTGGCCTCGAGCCCCAGGCCGGCGTTGAGCGCCAGCACGATACCGTCGTTGAGCGCCAGGCCGATCACGGACAGCACGACAAAGATAATGAACTCGCGGCGGCGGCTCATGCCCTCCTTGTGCGCAAACACGTACTTCATGCTCGCGACGTAGTTAAAGATGAGCGAGACGATAAAGCCGCTGGTATTGGCGATCAGGATGTTAAGGCCCAGACCGTAGTGGAGCAGATTCATGATGCCAAAGTCGATGACCGTGGCGACGACGCCGACGACGCCAAACTTCATGATCTGCGCAAGGAGCTTTTGCATGGTACCTGCCTTAGGGTGGCGCCGGGGCGCCGTGGGGATGATGAACTCAGCAAGTTTAGCCAATCCCCACGGGTGGAGCTAGGCGCGCTCCTCGATAGCACCGTTTCTATATGCATCGAGCAATTGGCGTAGGTCCTGGATCTGGCTGCGGATCTTGGCACCCGTATCGGTGTCGCTTACCATGCGGCGGCGGTTGGCCTCGTCAAAGCGGTTGGTCTCGCTCTCGATGTCTACATTGCGGGTAAGTGCTTCGGCAACCGTGGTAAAGGCTTGGTGAGACTTAAGACGACATCCGCGAGAACTGGAGATAAGCGTGTAGCCGGCGATACCCGTCTTGGGATGGTAGGCGCGGCAGAAGCCGCCATCGATGACCAGTAGCTTGCCCTCGGCGCGGATGGGCTGCTCGCCCTTGGTCGTCTTGACGGGCGTGTGGCCGTTGATGATGTGGCCGGTCGGCGAACATGCCATGGGGGCAACGCCGAACTCGCGCATGATGTCGTCGCAGACAGAGGGCGACTTGGTAAGCGTAAAGTACGGGTCCATCGGCTCGACCCAGGTGCTCTTATCGGCGATATAGGCGCGCTCAAAGGTACGCACCAGGCGTCCGCTGGCGGGCGAGTTAAAGCCAATCCACAGGTACCACATCCAGTCGAGGGCGTCGCGGTCGCCCACGCGCCAGGCGCGGCGGGCGATGTGGTCGCAAAAATCAAGATAATCGCGCCCGGCGTGCCAGGTGCCCAGGCAGTTCATGCTGCTAAAGGTGCCGTCTTCGTTGAGCGGAACGCAGCCGTGGAAGAGCAGGTTGCCGTTGGCGACCTTGTACATCGAGCCGTGGGAATAGAGGAAATCGATATGGCGATGCAGGTGATCGGCGGTGACAAACTCGGACACGAGCTTGTCGATGATGTGCTGCTCCTGGGGCGTGAGCGTATAGGGGTCCGCCGGATCGACGGTGGGGAAGTCGTTGGTCGTGAGCGGCCACACGCTGCCGTCGGCGAGCGTGACCGTGCCGGTGTCGTGTTCGATCTTGTCGAGTAACAGGCGGTCGGTCATGTCGAACTCGGGGTGGCGCTGGATAATCTGGCCCTCGAGCTTAAAGAGCAGCACGTTGATGGCCTTGATCAGCGGGGTGATGGACTCACCGGCGGTGTAGGTGGCATCGGCAAAGGCAACAAGCTCACGCAGCGAGATGCCGTAGTCGTTCTCGAGGATCTCGTAGTTGTCGTAGCGCAGGTTGTTGCGCAGCACCGTGGCGATGCAAGCGGGCTCGCCGGCAGCGGCGCCCATCCACAGCAGATCGTGGTTGCCCCACTGAATGTCGAGCGAATGGTAGGTGAGCAGGCGATCCATAATCTTGGCAGCGCCGCCGCCACGGTCGAAGATATCGCCCACCAGGTGCAGGTGGTCGACGGCCAGGCGCTTGATGAGTGAGGCGAGCGACTCGATAAAGTCGTCGGCGCTTGCGGTCTCTAGGATGGACTCCACGATGCGCTCGTGATAACGCACACGATAGTTGTTCTCGTCCGGATGCGTGTGCAACAACTCGTCGATGATGTAGGCGTAATCGCGCGGGATGGCCTTACGCACCTTGGAGCGCGTATAGCGGCTCGAAAGCGAGCGGGCAACCATGATGAGTTGGTCGAGCATGGTCTTGTACCAGGTGGGGGAGTCCTCGTGCTGGCTGCGGACCAGCTCGATCTTCTCGCGCGGGTAGTAGATGAGCGTGCACAGCTCGCCCTTTTCGTCAAAGGTGAGCGTGTCGCCAAAGATCTCGTCGACATGTTCGCGCACGACGCCCGAGCAGTTGTTGAGGATGTGCATAAAGGCTTCGTACTCGCCGTGCACGTCGCTCATAAAATGCTCGGTGCCTTTGGGCAGGTTGAGAATGGCCGAGAGATTGATGATCTCGGTAAACGCGGATTGCTTGGTGGGAAATTGTCTCGACAGCAGACGCAGATACTTAAAGTCTTGCGGGTTGCGATCGAATGCGACCATGAAACACCTTCCGATGGGGCTGGTAAAACTGATAAACAGCGTCAAACGTTTATCAGTATGCGCCGCTTTTGTTTCCATTTTGCGCCAGCGGCTGAATTGTCGGCTGAACGGTTTGGTAAATCGATTTAGTTGAGGTCGATGTGTCGGTTGGGTGGAGACGAGGGGGGGTGATTTCTCAGATATTCATGCGTGGGGTCGGTGGAGACGATGGTGGTAAAGATGTTCGCTATTTTTGGTTCGAATTGGTAAATAGTGGACGTTTGTATCGTATTTAGGCTTGCTGTGCGATAATTTGCGCAGCAATACTTAAGGAGCCTCATATGAGTGATTTTGTCCTGACCTGTGAATCCGCCGCCGACCGAACCCGTGAGTTCTTTGCGTCGCGCAATATCCCTGTCGTGTGTTTTCATTACGAGATCGACGATGTTGTCTATACGGACGATCTGTATCAGTCGATTACGCCGGACGAGTTTTTTGCCCAGATTGCCGCGGGCGCCATGCCCAAGACGTCTCAGGTGAGCGTGGGTGAGTACGAGGAGTTTTGGGAGCCGTTTGTTGCCGAGGGTAAAGACGTGCTGCACCTGGCGTTGTCGTCGGGTATTTCGGGCACGTATGGATCGGCCTGCGTTGCGGCACAGATGCTCGCGGATCGCTGTCCTCAGGGCGGCAAGGTGCGCGTTATCGATTCGTTGGCGGCGTCTTCGGGCTTTGGCCTGTTGCTGGAATATGCTGCCGACGTGCGCGATAGCGGCGCTTCGCTCGACGAGACGGCCGCTTGGATTGAGGAGCATAAACTCAACCTTCACCACTGGTTCTTCTCGACGGATCTGTCGAGCTACCTGCGCGGCGGTCGCATTTCGGCCGCGAGCGCGATTATCGGCACAGCGCTTAAGATTTGCCCACTTATGACGGTCGATTGCGAAGGTGGGCTGTCGCCACGTGAGAAGATTCGCACCAAGAAGCGCGCGATTTCCGAGATGGCTAAGACCATGATGAAACACGTGCAGGACGGTGTGGATTATTCGGGTAAGTGCATCTTGTCCCATTCGGCGTGCCGCGAGGATGCCGAGGCCGTTGCGGCGCTGATTGAGGAACAAGTTCCGCGGCTCAAAGGCAAGATCGAGATCAACAATATCGGTGCTCTGATTGGTTCGCACACCGGACCTGGTACGGTGGCGCTCTTCTTTATGGGTGACAAACGCGTGGATTAACTTGACCCATCACGTCGCGCACGATTGCTCAAACGAAAACGGCCCGCCTCACGTTTGTGGGGCAGGCCTTGCTCTTACGGTTAGCGTTTCTTTCCGCGGAAGAAGAAGCCGTGCAGCGAGGGCTTGAGTCCACGGTTGGCTCGACGCTCCTCGATATGATCGTGGATCGAAGCGACGCGCTCGATAACCTCGTCGGGAATCGGCACGTCGGGATTCATGTTCTCGACCTGACTGACCTCGGCGGCGGCAACCTGGTCGATAATGGGCACATCGTCGCGTGAGATGACGGGCGTGGCGTCTTCTTTCATCTTGCGGTAGCGCTGCATCATGTCGGTCTGCAGCTGCTGGGCCGAAGGCGGTGTCCAGATGATGGCGTTGGCACCGGCGGCGATGGTTTCACGGATGCTCTCGGGTGTTTTGCCGCCCGGTGCGATGAGCGGCAGGTTGGGATAGTGCTCGCGCAGTTCACGCAGGACCTGCGGCGTGTTCTTGCCGGCCGCGATGTTGAGGATCTTGGCTCCGGCGCGCACTTTGGCATGCGCATCATCGTCGCAACGTACGACCGTGGCGATGACGGGGATGTCGGCGATGTTGGTGATGTGCTCGACCATCTCGGCAGTGGCGGGGGAGTTGACCACGCAGCCCGCCGCGCCCTGCATCTCGGAGACGGCTGCCATCTGTACGGAGCGCTTACCGGTCGTGGTTCCGCCGCCCACGCCTACAAAGACCGGGCACTCGGCGACAGTCAACAGCGCCTGCGTAATGGCAGGCTGTGGCGTGAAGGGGTAAACGGCAAAGACGGCATCGGCGTTGGAGTTGCGGATGACCGCCACGTCGGTGGTGTAGATAAGCGACTTGATGCGACGGCCGAAGAGCGTAAAACCGCTGGCATCCTCGATCTCGTCGGGCATGCGGAGGGCCGCCTTGCGCAGACGCCCGTCGATGGGCAGCGGCTCCATGGGGAGCAGTCCGTTGGGGGTCACGGCTACCTGGGGCTCGGTGAACTCGTCTGCGAGCTCGACCTCGGAGAAATCGACTGAGGCGACGATGTCCTCGTGAACCTCGGCGGGACCATCGATGGGGGCTTGGTCGTTAGTCGCGGCAGGCGCGTCGAAGGAGCTGGTGCCGACAAAGGCGTCGACGCGCTCGTTTAGGTCGTTAAGGGTATTCATGCGGGCTCGATTCTATGCGATGGTGGCCGGCAGGGCGCCGGCTGCGTTGTGCTTGCTAAATCGTTTGACGAGTTGATTTTTCCCCACCGCGCCATCCGTTAGACCGAAGGGCCGGCGAACGTGAAGGAGCTGTGGTGGCGGGTATTGAGGTGCTATCTTGAATGTCCCGTTTAAAAGAGAGGTGACGCGGTATGGAATTCACAGCAATGTTGGGCTCGATTGGCCTGTGTGTGGGCGCAATCGTAGCCGCCGCGGTCATCTACTTTGTGGTTACGGCCATTAAAGGCAAAAGAGCCGAGCGCAAGGAACGCGAGGCACTTAAGCAGCACCGTGACCAGCAGGACAAGCGCGCACGGAGATAGTTTGTTGAGTTTTGAATCCGTGCGCTAGCTGCGTTTTCGGATCAGGGCGATGTAGAAGCCCTCAAAGTCGCGGCTGGGCGGGATGGTGAGCGTGCCGGGCATGCCGTTGGTGATGGCCGATACCTGACCCGCGGCGATTGCCTCGGTGAGGGCGTTGGACTCGATGCGCGGCTCCTCACCAGCTTCCTGGGCGCGGCGTGCTTCGCTTTCGCTCGGCGTGCCGTCGAGGGGGATGAGCTCGCAGTCCATGTGCTTGTCGAGGGCCTCTTGCAGGGCGTCCTCGTTTTCCTGCGGCATGATCGAACAGGTGGAATAGACGAGCGTGCCACCCGGCTTGAGAGCGCCCATGGCGCGGTCCAGAAGCGCGCGCTGCGAGCGGGCGCACTTGCCAAGCAGTTGCTCGGTCAGGCCGCGCAGGCTTTTCTCGTTGCCGCTGATGACGGTGCCCGTGCCGGTGCAGGGGGCGTCGAGCAGAATGCGGTCAAAGCGGAAAAACTCGTCGAGCTCGCGTGCGTCGATGCGCATGACGGGCACGTTTTTGGCGCCTTGGCGGTGGAGGTTGGCTTCGAGCTTTTCGGCGCGGGGAATGCTCATCTCGCAGGCCGTGAGGTGTGCCTGGCCCTGGGTGAGGGCGGCAATCTGCGTCGTCTTGCCACCGGGGGCCGCGCACATGTCCAGGATGTCCTCGCCGGCCTGAGCGCCCAACACCAAAGGCGGCATCATGGATGACAGGCTTTGCAAGTAGATCTTGCCGTCGCGGTAGATGTCGAGGTCCCACAGGTCGGAAATCTGGGCCTCGGGCAGGATGAAGGCGTCCGGATACCAGGTAACGGTTTGGTGCGCGATGCCGGCCTCGTCGAGTGCGGCGGCAATGTCCTTGGCGGTCGCCTTGAGCGTGTTGGCGCGCAGCGTGACCGGGCGCGTGGCGGCGGCACCGAAGCCCTCGATCATGAGCTGAGCATCGGCGGGTGCATAGGCGCCGGCGACCGTGTCGACCATAAAGCGCGGCAGGTCGGCGGCGCAGGGAAGGGCGGCAAGCTGGTCGGAAAGCTCGGTAGCGGCAAACTGCCTAAGCTTGAGCTCGGGCTTAACCTGCTTTTTCTGCTTACGACGACGCGGCTTGGACATCCGTCTTTCCTTCCCGTCCCAAATTGACTACTTTCCGGGCACGCCGCTGCTGGCGTGCTTTAGTACTGGCTCTCGTGCTTGCTGAAGAAGTCGAAGCGCGGGGGCAGCGGCTTCACGCGGTGCTCGCCGGGCTTCTCGCCCAGGCTCTCCACAAACTCGTCCGTGGAGGCAAAGATGTTGTCCCAGCTAAAGAAGGCGACCGGATCGACGTCGAAGTACTCGCAGATGAGCTCGCAGCCGGCCGGGACGATGCCGTGCATGAGCACGGTCGCCACGCGCAGCTCGGTAAAGGCGTCGACGAGGGCCTGCGTCATTGCGGTGTTCGCCTCGTTACCCTCGAGCTTGTTGGCGGCCTTGGAGGCGTCGCTCCAGCGCTTGTTGGCGGCACGCAGGTAGTCGTCGCACACGGCGAGCGCGCGGTGCGTCTCGAACTTGTACATGGCCTGCTCAAAGGCGAGGGCGGCCTGCTCGGCGGCTTCGACCACGGTGGCGGAGGCGGCACCGGCGGGGATGCAGCCGTTGCGGTACGGGCTCTCGTCGCCCTCCTTGACGGCGACGCCGTAGAAGCAGCTGC
>DBEXKF010000355.1:0-2708 GCA_048175045.1 Collinsella sp. | reverse complement strand
TCCGCCGCATGCCTTGAAAAGCTCGCCGCTGCACTCGCGGATGCCGCTACCCGTGGAATTGCCCTTGAGATTTCTATTGCTTCAACTCCACGCGATGACGTGAAAGCGATTTTTGCCGAGATGAACGTCAACTATCTCATCAAAGCCGAAGGACGCCTGTGCGCATCAGTGATTGACGAGGAAACTGTCTGGTACGGAGCTATTCCGTTGCTGGCTTTCCCAAAGAAAGAAGACTGCAGCATTCGTTTCAAAAGCAGCGAAGTCGCAGCCGAGCTTTTGAGCGAAATTCAGCGAAAAGTGGAACCGGAGGCCGCGGCGACGAACGGGGTACCCCCACCACTTGCGGTGGAATAGGGACTGTTTTTGGCGTATCAGCCGCCAATCAATCCCTATTCCACCGCAAGTTAAAAGCGAGTGGCTAGCTCAGTGGGCCCTGGAACAGTTCTTGATGCGAACCCATTCTGACCAGTCGAATCACCGGATTAGTTTTATGCGGCAGGTAGAGAACGACCACGTCGATCAGGCCGTCGGATAGATGGAAGTCGATGTGCCCGTTGTAGTTGCCGCCCGGGTTTGAGAGCTCGTGGGCGCCGTACTCCGCCGGAAGCGACCCATGAGCCACAAGCTCTGCAACCGCCGCTTTAAACTCACTCTTTAGCTGCGGATGCATGCGCATCGTTCGTTTGTAGTCCGCCTTAAATTGAGCCTCGACTTTGATCTCGAACATCGCTATTCCTCATCGAGGAACGACATAAGCTCATCAGTGTCGTTGAATGACGGGCTATCGTCCGACAAAATCCCCAACTCATGAGCCTCGGCGATTACCATGGCACGCCTCGTCGCCTCGTTGGGCACTTCCGCCCTTCCTACAATCTCAAAAGGAATCTTTCGCTGATTTACAAGCTGCCGAACGGCAAGATTGAGATAGGAATTGAGGCTGAGGCCGACCGAATCCAAGAACTCAGTCGCCTGCTCCTTGAGCCCCTCTTCGATGCGAACCGTCGTAGGCTTAACCGTTGCAGTAGACATACGCGACCTCCTCGCCTCGTCTTTTGCATCAGTATACCCCGTTTAGATGGCAGGCTGACGTTAAATAGCATCAGTCTGCCGTTCACATTGCCATAACAACAGGCACGCTCGCCCTACATCAGCCCGCTCAGGGCAATGTCGACGGCTTCGTTGAGGTCGTCGGTGATGTGTACGAGCTCGGGATCGAGCGGGCTGATCATACCGGCATCCATCACCGGGCCGTTGAGCCAGTCGAACAGGCCCTGCCAGTACTCGCTGCCTACCAGCACGAGCGGCATGCGCTTGACCTTGTGCGTCTGCACCAGCGTGAGCACCTCGAACATCTCGTCGAGCGTGCCAAAACCTCCGGGAAACACGATGGCGCCCGAACTGTATTTGACGAACATGGTCTTGCGCACAAAGAAGTAACGGAAGTCCATGCCGAGGTTCACGTATTTGTTGAGCCCGTGCTCGTGCGGAAGCTCGATACCCAAGCCGACCGACTTGCCGTTGACACTCGCCGCTCCCCTGTTGGCCGCTTCCATGATGCCAGGGCCGCCGCCGGTGATAACCGCCACGCCGCGCTGGGCGATCTTGCGGCCGACCGTGCGCGCCGCCTTGTAGAGCGGATCGGTCTTAGGCGTGCGGGCGCTGCCGAAGATGGTCACTGCGGGCCCGAGCTCAGCAAGCGCGCCGAAGCCATCGACAAACTCGGCCTGAATGCGCAGCACGCGCCACGGATCAGCATGCAGCCAGTCGGTCGAATCCTCGGGCGCCAGCAGGTTGGCGTAGGTGTTGTCCTTAGGAATCATGGGGCCGCGCATAACCACGGGGCCGCGGCGGTACGTCTCGTCGTAGGCCGGCTCGCCCTCGACATTCTCGTTCTTAATCATGGGTACTCCTATCGAAAATAGAAACGGGCGGGGTCGACGCCATGCGTCAAACACCCGCCCGAACATCAACTATTCGGTATGGTACCCACGATGCATCAAGTGCTTGCAAGCTATCGGTCATCGGTCACACAGACGGTGTTAGCGAACGTGATGACCGGCCGGCGCTCGCCCCTTGCCGTTGCCCGCGCTCTGCAAGCGCCCGCGCCGCCCTTAGTAATCCACCGCCGCAGGACTGTTCATCCAGTCGCTCACAAACGCGCCGTAACGGCCCTCGATAATGGCCTGGCGGGCACGCTGCATAAGGTTGAGCAGGTAGTAGATGTTGTGCATCGACAGCAGAATACCGCCGAGCATCTCCTTCTGCGTGACCATGTGACGGATGAACGCGCGGCTGTAGCCGCCCGTGCACACCGGGCAGGTGCAGGTGGGGTCGATGGGGCCGTCGTCGTGCGCAAAGCGGGCGTTGCGGAAGTTGAGGCGGCCTTCACTGGAGAACGCCGTGCCCATGCGGCCGGTGCGCGTCGGCAGCACGCAGTCGAACATGTCGATGCCCACGCCAACGCCGCGCACGAGCGTGGTAGGGTTGCCGACGCCCATCAGGTAGCGTGGCTTGTGCTTAGGCATGTACTCGGAAGCCAGCGGCGCCAGCGTCTCGAACATGGTCTCGTGGTCCTCGCCCACCGAGTAGCCGCCGATGCCGTAGCCGGGGAAGTCGCCGCACTCCTCCAGGTGGCGCAGCGATCGCAGGCGCAGGTCCAGATGCATGCCGCCCTGAACGATGCCAAAGAGCGCCTGGTCATCGCGGGT
>DBEXKF010000354.1:0-3070 GCA_048175045.1 Collinsella sp. | reverse complement strand
TGCCCAAGGGTTCCACCAAGCCCCGCTTCGATAACATCGCGGCCGAGGGCGCCACGGTGACCATCGAAGAGGTCAACTACGACGAGTGCGTACGCATGGCCGCCGCCGAGGCCGATGCCTGCGAGCGCGGCGTCATCGTTCAGGACACCGCCTGGGAGGGCTACGAGAAGATTCCGTCCTGGATCATGGAGGGTTACGGCACCATGGCTTCCGAGGCTGCCGAGCAGCTGCGCGAGATGGCCATCAACCGCCCGACGCACGTGTTTGTCCAGGCTGGCGTGGGTTCGCTCGCCGGCGCCGTGGTGGGCTATTTCACCAACCTGTATCCCGATAACCCGCCCACCTTCGTCGTGGTTGAGTGCGCACCTGCCGCCTGCCTGTACAAGGGCGCTGCCGCCGGCGACGGCGATCCGCGCATCGTGGACGGTGACATGCCCTCCATCATGGCCGGCCTGTGCTGCGGCGAGCCCAACATCCTGGGCTGGGATATCCTGCGCAACCACGCCACCGCCTTCGTGTCCTGCCCCGACTGGGTCACCGCTCGCGGCATGCGCACCCTGGGCGCTCCCGAGAAGGGCGACCCGCGCGTCATCTCCGGCGAGTCCGGCGCGGTGACCACCGGCCTGGTCGAGACCCTCATGCTCGATCCCGGGTACGCCGAGCTCAAGGAGCTCATCGGCCTGGACAAGACGAGCTCCGTGCTCTGTTTCTCCACCGAGGGCGACACGGACCCCGACCAGTATCGCCGCATTGTTTGGGAAGGCGAATATCCCACTTGCTAATCGTTGGGGCGGAGTAAATAGGTATCGCTCCGCCACCTCACAGGTAGATTCCTTCGTTTGAAAGGTTATGAACAATGGCTAAAGAACTCGATTTCGACGCAATCAAGGCTGCTGCTGAGTCCCATCGTGCTGATATGACTCGCTTCCTGCGCGCTATGATCTCCCATCCCTCTGAGTCCTGCGAGGAGGGCGAGGTTGTTGCCTGCATCAAGGCCGAGATGGAGAGCCTTGGCTATGACGAGGTCAAGGTCGACGGCCTGGGCAACGTCATGGGCTTTATGGGCGAGGGCGACAAGATCATCGCCATCGACTCTCACATCGACACAGTCGGTATCGGCAACATCGAGAACTGGGACGCCGATCCCTATGAGGGCTACGAGACCGACGAGATCATCTACGGCCGCGGCGGCTCCGACCAGGAGGGTGGCATGGCTTCCGCTACCTACGCAGCCAAGATGATGAAGGACATGGGCCTCATCCCCGAGGGCTACAAGATCATGGTCGTCGGCACCGTCCAGGAAGAGGACTGCGACGGCATGTGCTGGCAGTACATCTACAACAAGGACGGCATTAAGCCCGAGTTCGTCATTTCCACCGAGCCCACCGACGGCGGCATCTATCGCGGTCACCGCGGCCGCATGGAGATCCGCGTCGACGTTCACGGTACCTCCTGCCACGGCTCCGCTCCCGACCGCGGCGACAACGCCATCTACAAGATGGCCGACATCATCGCCGACGTCCGCGCCCTCAACAACAACGGCTGCGACGAGTCGACCGACATCAAGGGTCTCGTCAAGATGCTCGACCCCAAGTACAATCCCGAGCACTTCGAGGACGCCCGCTTCCTGGGCCGCGGCACCTGCACCGTCAGCCAGATCTTCTACACCAGCCCCAGCCGCTGCGCCGTGGCCGATTCCTGCGCCATCTCCATCGACCGTCGCATGACCGCCGGCGAGACCTGGGAGTCCTGCCTGGACGAGATCCGCAACCTGCCGGCCGCCAAGAAGTACGGCGACGACGTGAAGGTCTCCATGTACATGTACGACCGTCCGTCCTGGACCGGCGAGGTCTACGAGACCGAGGCTTACTTCCCCACGTGGATCAACAAGGAGACCGCTCCGCACGTCAAGGCCCTCGTCGACGCCCACAAGGCCATGTTTGGTGACGAGCGCATCGGCTGTGAGCCCAGCATGGACAAGCGCACCGGTCGCCCGCTGTGCGACAAGTGGACTTTCTCCACGAACTGCGTCTCCATCCAGGGCCGCTACGGCATCCCCTGCGTGGGCTTTGGCCCGGGTGCCGAGTCTCAGGCTCATGCTCCCAACGAGGTCACCTACAAGGACGACCTGGTCACCGCTGCCGCCATGTACGTGGCTGCCCTGAACCTCTACGATCCGAGCCAGGCCGATGGCGACGCCACCGTGTTCCGCGCCGGTCTGACCAACAACAAGATCGATTAGTCCCATTCCTCGATTTTGTTGAGCCGGGGGCCGCTCGTGTCCCCGGCACCCCCTGTTGACTTGGGGCCCGCGGTCGTTATCTCCCATGCTTCCTCAACGGTGGCGGGTCCTCGTCATGGTGCTCTGCATGTTCTAGCCACACGCGCATGCCGGAGCACCTCTACTCACTGCGATCGTTTCATCTTTAGAAAGGACATTTCCATGGACGCTAAGTTTACCGAGCTCGTCGAGCAGCTGAACGGCCTCGATTTTAAGGGTATGTACGGCAGCGACTTCCTGCACACCTGGGACAAGACTACCGATGAGCTCAAGGCTCTCTACATCGTCGCCGACGCCCTGCGCGAGCTGCGCGAGAACAACGTCTCGTCCAAGATCTTCGACTCGGGTCTGGCCGTCTCCCTGTTTCGCGACAACTCCACCCGTACGCGCTTCTCCTTCTCTAAGGCCGCCAACCTGCTCGGCCTTGAGCTGCAGGACCTGGACGAGAAGAAGTCCCAGATCGCTCACGGCGAGACCGTCCGCGAGACCGCTACCATGATCTCCTTCATGGCCGACGTCATCGGCATCCGCGATGACATGTACATCGGCAAGGGCGACGCCTACATGGCCGAGGTCTCTGAGTCCGTGCAGCAGGCCTACGAGGACGGCGTTCTGGATCACCGTCCCACGCTCATCTCCCTGCAGTCCGATTCCGACCACCCCACGCAGTCCTCTGCCGACATGCTCTATCTCATCAACGAGTTTAGCGGCCTCGAGAACCTCAAGGGCAAGAAGGTTGCCGTCACCTGGGCCTATTCGCCCTCTTACGGCAAGCCGCTGTCCTGCCCG
>DBEXKF010000353.1:0-2634 GCA_048175045.1 Collinsella sp. | reverse complement strand
CGTGATGTGCTTTATTCCGTTTACCATGGGCCTGTTCATGGTGCTTTCGGACGGTGTGCTTCATCGCAGCCTGCTGTGGTGGAAGCGCGGTGCGATGCAGTTTGCCAACGGTTTTGCCAATGGCTTCATGTTCGCGCTCGTGTCGGTTTGGTTCGCAAGCTGCTCGCAACGGGCCATGCTTTCGCCGTACCAAATGCAATAACATCAAACCCTTTGTTTGCGGTCGGCCCAGCTTGGGTATAGGACGCACTGTGACAATAATGAAAGTCGGAAGGATTCGGTCGTGTCGGAAAATAGGGATTACTACGAGGTGCTTGGCGTCGACAAGGATGCCGATGCGCGGACGATTAAGCGCGCGTTTCTAAAGAAGGCCCGTACCGTACACCCGGACGTTTCGGACGACCCCGAGGCCGAGGCCAAGTTCAAGGAGCTCAACGAGGCCTATTCCGTTCTTTCCGATGAGCAGAAGCGTGCTAACTACGACCGTTACGGCACTGCCGACGGCCCTGGTGGTTCGGGCTACGTCGATATCAACGATATTTTTGGTGGCATGGGCATGGACGACTTGTTCTCGTCGTTCTTTGGCGGCGGTGCCGGCGGTGGCGCCCGCAGCCGTCGTGAGCGTCGTCGCGGACGTGATATGGCCATCTCGCTTTCGGTGACGCTCGAGGAGGCGGCGCTCGGTTGTAAAAAGACGATCAGCTATGATCGACTTGCTCCCTGCGACGACTGCAACGGCACCGGTAGGGCAGAGGGCGCACAGGAAAAGCAGTGCGGCCGCTGCCACGGCACGGGCTACGTCACGACGGTTCAGCGTTCGTTCCTTGGCCAGGTTCAGTCCTCTTCGCCTTGCCCCGACTGCCATGGCGAGGGCACGGTCATCGACCATCCCTGCGAGACCTGCGACGGTCAGGGCCGCACGCCTTCGCACGAAAAGATCGACATCGATATTCCCGCCGGCGTTTCGACCGGTCGCCAGCTGCGTGTGAGCGGCTTTGGCGAGGCCGGCCTTCGCGGCGAGCCTTCGGGCGACCTGATTGTCAACGTGCGCGTTGCCGACCACGAGCGCTTTAAGCGCAACGGCGACGACCTGTACCTGGTGAGCGATATCTCGATTGCGCAGGCTGCGCTCGGCTGCGAGATCGAGGTCGAGGGCATTATGCCCGACGAGGTCGTTAAGGTGACGGTTCCCGCCGGCGCCCAGTACGGTGACACCGTGAGCGTCAATAATTACGGCATGCCGCGCATTGGCGGTGGCGGTTCGCGTGGCCGCCTGATTGTGCAACTGCGCGTGGTTGTTCCCACCAATCTTTCCAATAAGCAGCGTGAGCTGCTCCGTGCTTTTGCCGATGAGATGGGCGATGACGTCGCTTCCGGTAAGAAGTCGGTGACCGACCGTATCAAGAGTGCCCTCGACGATATCCTCGATTAAGGAGCCCGCGTGCTCGCACCCCATATTTCCGTCGTCAACCTCGGCTGCCGTGTCAACCGGGTTGAGTCCGACCGTATCACTGCCGATCTTATGCGCCTGGGCTTTGCGATGGTGGAGCCACAGGACGCTGATCTGATCGTTATCAATACCTGTGCCGTGACGGGAGAGGCCGAGGCCAAGACCCGTAAGGCCGTCCGTCATGCGCTGGCCCATCCAAATGAGCCCTATGTGGTCGTGACCGGATGCGTGGTCAATTTGCATCCCGAGGAGCTGTTGGAACTTTCGGATCGCGTGATCGCCGAGCCGTCTAAGATCGATGTCGCCGAACGTGTCTGTGAGGTGCTGGGCGTTGAGTCCGATAGCGTTCCCGCCTGCAGCGATGGCGAGGTGGTCGATGCGCTCGGCCGCTCTCGCCTGGGCGTGAAGATTCAGGACGGCTGCAACCATCGCTGCACCTATTGCAGTGTGTGGAAGGCACGCGGCCCCGAGCGCTCCGTGCCCGTCGAGTCCGTGCTCGAGCAAGTTCGCGAGGCCCAGGAGGCCGGCGTGCCCGAGGTGGTGCTGACCGGTGTGAACCTGGGTGCCTACGATGGCAAGAGCGCGACCGACGAACATGTCGAAATCGATGAGCTGCTCGAGGCCATCATGGAGCGCACCTCTATTCCGCATGTGCGCATTTCCTCGGTCGAGCCCATGGATATCTCTGAGCGCCTGCTTAAGGTTATGGCGCGCTATCCGCAGCGTATCGCCCCGTTTTTACACCTGCCCGTGCAGTCCGGCTGCACGGCGACGCTGCATCGCATGGGTCGTCCCTACAGTGCCGAGGCCTTTGAGGACACGGTGCATATGATTCGCGCCAATCTGCCGCAGGCGTCACTTTCTTGCGACGTTATTGTCGGCTTCCCCGGCGAGACGGACGATGAGTTCGAGGAGTCGCTGGCGCTGTGCCGCCGTGTGGGTTTCTCGCGTATGCACGTGTTCCGCTATAGCAAGCGTCCCGGTACCCTTGCTGCCGACATGCCCGACCAGGTGCCGCCTGAGGTTATGGCCGAGCGCAGCCGCCGTATGCGGGCCGCCGCGCAGGAGCTCGCTATTGCCGACGCTCGTCGTCGCGTGGGCACGGTCGAGCGTGCCGTGCTCGAGTATGGTGACAACCTGACGCTCGGCTCGTTCCATCATGCCCGTCTTGACGATACCTGTGG
>DBEXKF010000352.1:0-6634 GCA_048175045.1 Collinsella sp. | reverse complement strand
GTTCCGCTATTTTCAAAATGAATATAATGAGCGATAAAGAGAATATAAACCTTAATAAACTCGCGTATCGCACGGACGCGGGTTATTAATGGGTTGTAGGCCTTTTACAGAAAGGATTCCAGCAATGTCTAAGCCTCTTGGCAAGCCCGATCGTATTGTCGTCGCTCTTGGCGGCAACGCCCTCGGCAACAACCCCGTCGAGCAGATCGAGGCCGTGAGCAACACCGCCCACGCTCTCCTCGGTCTCATCGAGCAGGGCAACGAGATCATCATCACCCACGGCAACGGCCCGCAGGTCGGCATGATCCAGAACGCCTTCGCCGCTGCTCACGATGCCATCGGTACCCCCGAGATGCCGCTGCCCGAGTGCGGCGCCATGTCCCAGGGCTACATTGGTTATCACCTGCAGCAGGGCATCGGCCGCGAGATGCACAAGCGCTATAAGCGTTGGCACGCCGCTACCGTCGTCACCCAGATCGAGTGCGATCCGGATGATCCCGCGTTCAAGAACCCGACCAAGCCGATTGGCCCCTTCTATACCGAGGAGCAGGCCAAGGAGTTCATGGCCGAGGATCCTTCCAAGGTCTTCGTCGAGGATTCCGGCCGCGGTTGGCGTCGCGTCGTCGCTTCCCCCGATCCCAAGAAGATCGTCGAGGCTGACTCCATCCTCAACCTGCTCGACAACGAGTTCATCGTCATCGCCTGCGGTGGCGGCGGCATCCCCGTCGTCCGCGACTACGAGAACAAGGGCTGCTACAAGGGCGTTCCCGCCGTCATCGACAAGGACCTGGGCGGCGAGCTGCTGGCCGAGGACTGCGACGCCGACGTTCTGTTCCTGCTGACTGCCGTTGAGCATGTCGCCATCAACTTTGGCAAGCCCAACCAGGAGGAGCTCGAGGACCTCACCGCCGACGAGGCCGAGCGCCTGGCCGACGAGGGCCAGTTCGGCAAGGGTTCCATGGAGCCCAAGGTTCGCGCTGCCATCAAGTTCGCCCGTTCCCGCAAGGGCCGCACCTGCATCATCGGTGCTCTGGACAAGGCTGCCGAGACCATGGCCGGCCTCTCCGGTACTCGCATCCACGAGTAGTCTCTACTCTGTTGCCTCTCTCGTGGGCGCCAGGCAAAGCGCCCACAAACTAGCCTCTCTTCATGAGCCCCGCAGTCCGCTCCGACTGCGGGGCTTTTGCTATTCACCTAGTCATTGGGGACGTTCTTAAATGACTAGTAGTAGGCCCACATGGCTTCGACTTCGTTGAGGACCTCTACGACGCCCCAGCGGCGGGCGCTGCGGCTGGCCGAGTTGGGGTCGTAGACGCCAATCTGGTTGGCATCGTCGATGCCGTAGAGCACGATGTAGTGGCCTACGTTGGTAAACGTACCGGGGCGCACTGCGGCGATGACGGGCGCACCCGAGCGAAGTGCTTGGGTAATCGATTCGCGATCGTTATAGAGCTGTGTTCCGTTGAGCCCTAGCTGCCACGCACCGCTTGTCATAAACGACCACTCGGTGGCACCAGTGGGGGCGTAGTTGCCGGCTTCGGCCAGTGCGCATATATCGACCGGCGTCTTATCGGTATGGCCGGTCTTAAAGATATAGACCATGGTGAGGCAAGTGGGACCTCAAGCGTTTTCGCGAATAGTGCCACCGGCATAGGGCAGCTCCGACCATGCGGGGTCAATTTGGTAGATGTGGGGCATGGTGCCGGCCTGCCATTGCGAGCGTGGGGTCGAGAACGCAAAGGAGTAACCGGGCGCGACGGGAGCTTTAAGCAGCTTGTCTTCGGCAGTGGGCTCAAGACCGGCTGATCCGTGGGAGATACAGGATCCCAAAAACACAAAGACGAGGCAGGCGGCGATGGAGCAAAGCGTAAGGCGTAGGCGGCGGGCCGGAAGCGCGTGGCTTGTGGCGTGCGACGCAGGGTGAGGGGCGGAATTGCCGCGATCGCGTTGAGGTCGCGAAAAGGAGCGCTTGACGTAGTAGTCGGTCTTACGGCGATCGTAGCGACGTGGCTGCGATGTGTCGGTCTGACGTTGGCGTGTGCTCGTACTGACGCGGTCTGACTGCTGCACGGTACGGCTTTGCTGCCGCGAAGAAGCCCCGGGCTGCTCTTGGGGGCGCTGCGGGTTGTCGTTGTCGGAGGTGCTTCTGGGCGTTGGCGTGGTGCGGCCGGCAAGGCGCACGCTTTGTGGCCGTTGGTCGCCGTCATTGTATCCGTATGCCATTCGAATCACCTTGCCTCATGTGTAACTTGTCTATCCTACATAAAAAGATGCACGACACATGGGCATGTGCGCCAAAAGCCTGACAAATGGTATGAACGTTGCCGCGCCGCGCGCCAAGCGCCACGGAAACAGGTATTCAAAAGCAGACAAGATGAAAGCGTCCAAGACGAATGACGTCTCCCGCCGTTCGTCCCAAAAACGGTGCCGCTCGTTTTGCAGTTCTGCCTTCGGTCGAGCTGCGAGCGGCGCTGCTGCGCCAAGGCCGTATCTTAAAGCCATGGAATAAAAGCGCGCGGCAAAACGGACCGCGCAAGGGGTGACGCCAAGGGCGTCAAAAAGGAAAGGAGGGGAACAATGGCGGACAAGAACGCAGAAGTTGCAGTCGGGGATAACGGCGGCATGAAGAAAACGCTTTCGCTCTGGAACTTCTTCACCATCGGTTTCGGTGCTATCATTGGTACCGGTTGGGTTCTGCAGGTCGGCGACTGGATGGTCGTGGGCGGCGGTCCCGTTCCCGCTATGATCGCATTCCTCTTGGGTGCAATCTTCCTCGTGCCCGTCGGAGCTGTTTTCGGTGAGCTCACGGCTGCTATCCCCATCTCGGGCGGCATCGTCGAGTATGTCGATCGTAGCTTTGGCCGTACGCTGAGCTACATCACCGGATGGCTTTTGGCCCTGGGCAACGGCATCCTGTGCCCGTGGGAGGCCATCGCCATTTCGACCCTCGTGTCCGAGATGTTCGGTAGCCTGCCCGGTCTTGAGTGGCTGCGCGCCGTCAAGCTCTACACCATCCTGGGCGCTGACGTTTACCTGTTCCCGACGCTGATCGCGCTCGGCTTTGCAGCCTACGTCATCTTCCTCAACTTCCGCGGTGCCAGCTCGGCTGCCAAGCTCCAGGCCTTCCTGACCAAGGCCCTGCTCTGCGGCATGCTGCTCGCCATGGGCGTCTCGCTGTTCACCGGCTCGCCGGACAATGCCATGCCCGTGTTCTCCCAGGTCACCGGCGCTGGCGGCGGCAAGGCCGCTACCGAGAGCTCCAGCCTGTTTGCCGGCATCGTGTCGGTCCTGGTTCTGACCCCGTTCTTCTACGCTGGCTTCGACACCATTCCTCAGCAGGCTGAGGAAGCAGCCGAGGGCCTCAACTGGAACAAGTTCGGCAAGATTATCTCCCTGGCCCTGCTGGCCGCCGGCGGCTTCTACATGGTCTGCATCTACTCGTTCGGCACCATCCTCGACTGGCATGAGTTTGTTAAGAGCCCGGTTCCCGCGCTTGCCTGCCTCAAGGGCATCAACATGCTCCTGTACCTGGCCATGCTCGTCATCGCCACGCTTGGACCCATGGGCCCGATGAACTCCTTCTACGGCGCCACGAGCCGCATCAT
This sequence comes from Collinsella sp., assembly GCA_048175045.1. Taxonomy (GTDB): domain Bacteria; phylum Actinomycetota; class Coriobacteriia; order Coriobacteriales; family Coriobacteriaceae; genus Collinsella. Next base: position 3,029 of record DBEXKF010000352.1, on the reverse strand, counting down.
GCTCGCCATGGGCCGCAAGGGCCAGCTGCCCGAGCAGTTCGCCGAGGTCGACCCCAAGTCCGGCGCTCCCAAGCTTGCCTGCGTCGTTCTGGGCGTCATCACCGTCGTCGGTCCGTTCCTGGGCAAGAACATGCTCATCCCTCTGACCAACGTGTCGGCTCTCGCCTTCATCTTCTCCTGCGGCATGGTCGCCCTCGCTTGCCTGCGCATGCGCTTCACCGAGCCCGACCTGCCTCGTCCCTACGAGGTGCCCGGCGGCAAGTTTGGCATCGGCCTCGCTATCGCTGCCTGTGCCATCATCATCGGCCTGCTCGTGATCCCGTTCTCTCCCGCCTCTCTCAACATGGTGGAGTGGAGCATCGTGATCGGCTGGTTGGCTATTGGCCTGGCCCTCATGGCTTTCACCAATTCCCGCAAAAAGTAACGCCGAGCCGGGGCGGACCAGGTGCGCGGGACCCTCTCTTCCGCGCACCGAACCCGGCACCACTTGGGTAGCTTTGTGAGGCCTTAACCCAACACGGTCTCGCCCACTATATGGATCCATAAGGAGGAACCATGTCCACTAAGTATGCAATCGTTGGCGGCAAGCTCATCGACGGTACCGGTGCCGAGCCGGTCGAGAACTCCCTCGTTCTCGTCGACGACAACGGCAAGATCGAGTACGCCGGCACTATGCAGGACCTTCCCGAGGGCGTTGAGGTCATCGACGCCGCCGGCAAGACCGTCCTTCCCGGCCTGATCGACACCCATCTGCACTTCTCGGGCAACCTGACCGACGATGATACCGATTGGGTCATGCAGCCGCTCCTCGAGAAGCAGGCCGTCGCCGTCAAGCAGGCCTACGACTGCCTCACTCACGGCCTCACCACTGTCTGCGAGATCGGCCGCTTTGGTATCCAGATCCGTGACTGCATCGACAAGGGCGTCTTTAAGGGCCCGCGCGTTCTGGCCACCGGCCTCGGCTTCTGCCGCGTTGCCGGCCACGGTGACTCCCACCACTGCACCCAGGAGCTCAACAAGGAATCCCATCCCTGGGGCGACCAGGTCGACGGTCCTTGGGATCTGCGCAAGGCCGTCCGTCGTCGCCTGCGCGAGAACCCCGATGCCATCAAGATCTGGGCTACCGGTGGCGGCATCTGGCGCTGGGACTCCGGCCGCGACCAGCACTACTGCTCCGAGGAGATTCAGGCCGTGGTCGAAGAGGCCAAGATGGTCGGCATCCCCGTGTGGAGCCACTGCTACAACAACCACGCCGCTGCCTACGATTCCGTTCGCTTTGGCTGCGAGCAGCTGATTCACGGCTTCGATATCGATGAGCGTACCATGGACCTCATGGCCGAGCAGGGCACCTTCTTCACCCCGACGATCGCCTTCCTGCCCACCTGGTACGCCACCTATCCGCCCGTCTACGTCCCCGAGCTGCACGACAAGTACGAGGGCACCCTGGTCGAGAAGGAGCTGCAGCGCAACTACGACTGCCTGCGCGAGGCCAAGAAGCGCGGCGTCGTCATGACGATCGGCTCCGACTCCTTCTCCTTCGTCACCCCGTACGGCACCTGCTCCATCGAGGAGATGTACGAGTTCGTCGACAAGATCGGCTTCACCCCGGTCGAGACCATCACCTGTGCCACCCTCAACGGTGCCAAGATGTGCCACATCGAGGACGAGACCGGTTCCATCGAGGCCGGCAAGTGCGCCGACCTGCTGGTCGTCAACGGTGACGTCGCCGCCGACATCCACGTGCTCACCACCGACAACATGGACGTCATCATGAAGGACGGCTGGATTGTCGAGGGCGGCACCTTCGGCGAGGCAAACAAGTACAGCGCCTAAGCTACCGTTCATCGATGGCTTGATGTAAAACACAGTATTTGATTGCATAATGCAATGGAGAGGGTCGCTTGCGGCCCTCTTTATTGCTATGGGGTGCGTCGGTAAGAAGGAGATGACGGTGGATCTCAATAGGCTGATTCTGGGCAAGAGCTACAACTCTACCAAGGTCTTTCGTACCGCTCAGCATGTGGTTCAAGCCATTTTGCTCGGTATTGTCGTTCCGCTGCTTATCCTGCTGCTCATCTGGGATCTAACCGATAATCCCAATCCCGTTCCGGCCGTTGTCGTCATTGCCGGCTTGGTCATGCTGTGCTTCTTCTTCTCGTACGTCTTTGTCGTTCCCGACGACCTCACATCGAGCGCAACCGACCGCACGCTCGCCATCGCTTCAAAAATATTCGCCTACACGTCGCGCGGCCTTACGCCCGAAGCTGCCCTGGGCGCCTCTAAGATCATCCTGTCCGAAACTATCGCCTCTGCCATCTGCTTTACCGACGGCAAGCAGGTGTTGGCAAGCTGGGGCGAGGACTCGGCAAAATGCCCCGCGGGCACCCCGGTGGTGCTGCGGACTACGCTCAACGTGATCAACAGCGGTGAGCAAAGCGTGTTCTCGCGCGATGCCTCGACCGAGACAGGTGGCTACTTTCCGCGCCTGCGCGCCGGTATTGTCGCACCGCTTACCGTGCGCGGGCATTGCGTGGGCACGCTCGAGCTGTATTATCCCCGTCTGGGCAGCATCGATATGCGCCAGACGGCGCTTGCCTCGGGCTTTGCCGACCTCATTTCCACGCAGCTTGCGAGCTTTGAGCTCGAGCGCCAGGACGAGCTTACGGCCCGCGTGGAGCTGCGCGCCTTGCAATCGCAGGTCGATCCTCATTTTCTGTTTAACACCATCAGCACCATCGTGTCGCTCGTTCGAACCGAGCCCGACAAGGCGCGATCGCTGCTGATCGACTTCTCCAATTACTATCGTCAGACGCTTTCTGATTCCGATACGCTCACCACGCTCGAGCACGAGGTGGAACAGGGTACTCGTTATATCAATCTTATGCAGGCCCGGTATGGCGACGGCCGTCTGCGCGTCTCGGTCGATATCGACTTTGAGGTGCGCGATTGCATGGTGCCGCCGTTTATCTTGCAGCCGTTGCTCGAAAACTGCATCAAGCACGCGCAGCGCGAGACCGAGCCGCTTTCTA
>DBEXKF010000351.1:0-7774 GCA_048175045.1 Collinsella sp. | reverse complement strand
CGGAAAGCACATTAAGTGCTTTCCTTTGCGTGCGGAACTCGCGACAAACTTAACCCCCGCCCTCAGCCCCGGAGACCCTCCCTGCCGTCACATTGTTCAATCAGTTTTGCGGGCGTGCGCCGCTGCGCGGCTAGCCCGCATGCTCCTCAGCGGGGTTGGTCTGATTGTTTTTGTTGAAACTCTGCCTTTAGCTCAAATGGAAACGGGGGACGCATCTGCATCCCCCGTTTTTGTTGTGATTACTCTAGGTCAATAAACTTAGTGCTTAGGATCTTGCCGTCTTTTACTAGCATTCTGGCCATGGTGGGGCCTCTGGTGCCTCTGGGGTAGCTGGCGCTGCCCGGGTTGAGGACTAAGCAACGGCCCACTTGGGCTTCTTTGGTTACGTGGGTGTGGCCGTTGATGGCTACGTCTACGGATCCCACCGGAAGGTCTTCGCGGTAGTGGGCTACGGCGAATTTGAGGCCTTCGTAGGTAAAAAGCGCAAGACGGTCTACATCGGGGCCGTAGTCGCGGTAGTAATCGTTGTTGCCCAGTACGGCCCGCACGGGAGCGATGGTGCATAGGTGCTCGTAGTCCATCTCTGACGTGAGGTCGCCGGCGTGGATAATCAGATCTGCGCCCTCAAGCTCATCCAAGAGCGCAGGCGATAAATAGCCGTGGGTGTCCGAGATGATGTCGATGCGCTTGGCGCTTGCGCTGTTCATGGGATCCTTCCGCAAAAAACGATTCGGCAGATACATACAAAAAAGCCCCACGGCTCCGCAGACGATGGGTCTACAGGGCTGCGGGGCCAGTGTGCTAGAGACTCAGAGCCTTCTTGAGCGGCACGACGCGGCGGCGCGAAACCGGCACGCGTTCGTCGACGCCCGTAATGCCCAGCTGGATGGCGCCCGAGGGCACCGTCTCCACATCCGTGACGCACGCCAAGTTGACGATATAGCGGCGGTGAACACGGAAGAAGCCAAAGTCGCAGAGTTTGGCCTCAAACTGCGCCAGCGAGGTCGTCGACAAAAAGCGATCATCGACGGTATAGATGCAGGAGTAATCGTCCTTGGCCATGATAAAGCGAATGTCGTCCACGGGAATGAGCACCTTGCGGCCGCCCTTTTCCACCGGGATACGCTCGATGGTCACCTTGCTGTCCGTAACCGGCTTGGTGCGTTGCATGACCTTCTCGATCGCGCGATCCAAGCGAGCTTCCTCGACCGGCTTCATCAGATAATCGACGGCATCCACGTCGAATGCCTCGACCGCATGGTCACTATACGCAGTCACAAACACGATCGCCGGCGGATTTTTGAGCTTATGCAGCGCCTCGGCAAGTTGCAGGCCCGAGGCACCGGGCATCGAGATATCGAGAAACACGACATCCACGCGACTTTCCATAAGCATCTCGATGGCGGAGCGGACGCTCGACGCCTCCGTGATCGTGCCGATCTTGCCCGTTTGCTCGAGCAGGAAGCGAAGCTCCGAGCGAGCCGGCGCCTCATCATCCACAATCATCGCACGCAGCATAGGGATAAAACCTTTCGTCAACTAACTACGCCGGGCATCCGTCGCATGACGTTGAGCCCGTAGTCTTTTATTTTACTCTTGAATGTCAAAGATGCTCTCTGACAAATCAAGATGAAGGAGCACTTTGGTGCCCTTACCCGGCGCCGATTCGACACGCGTATAGGAGTGCGGCCCATAAAAGCGATGGATGCGCTCCGAAATATTGTGCATGGCCACACCGGCGCCGCCACCCTGGGGAGAGCTGGCGTCGGGACGGGCAGAACGCTCGTCAAACAGTCTGGCGGCGGTACCCTCATCCATGCCCACGCCATTATCGGCCACGGCAATCAAGATTGCATCCTCGCCGTCTTGGTGAACGGTCACGTCGATCCTCAGGGCGTCGTCATCGCCCATACCATGACGTACGGCGTTCTCGACAATCGGCTGGATCACGAACGCCGGCACCAGCGTATCTTCCACGTCCTCGGACACATCGAACGTCGCAAGCACGCGGTCCTCGCCAAAGCGGGCCTTCTCAAAGGTAAGGTAGCGCTTGGTCTGTGCGACCTCGCGCGAGACCGGAATAAGCGATCCCGAGTTGTCGAGCGTGGCACGATAGAACGATGAGAACTCACGAAGCAGTTCGCGGGCCCGCAGCGGGTCGGTGCGCGTAAACGATGCAATGGTGTTCAGCGGGTTGAACAGGAAGTGCGGGTTAATCTGCGCCGGCAGCGCACGCACCTCGGCGCGCGCCGTGAGTTCCTTTTGCACCTCGAGCTCGTGGATGGCGAGCTGTGTGGACAAGATCTCGGCAAAGCCCGAGGCAAGCGCATACTGGGTACGGTCGACGGCGCGCGGGGTCTTGTAGTAGAACTTGAGCGTGCCGACGGTACGATCGCCCACCTTGATGGGGGCGATAATGCCGGCGGGGACTTGGTTGTGCGAGCCGTCCGAGCCCACGACATCCACCATACGGTTGAACGACTGCACGATGCCATGTTCGATAACGTAGCGTGTGGCAAGCGTGTGGATGGGAGTATCGGGCAGCAGTTTTTCCTCAAACTCGCCCGCGCAGGCAAGCACGTTGTCCTCGTCGGTGATGACCACCGTCATGGCGCGCGTCTCGGGCAAAATGCGCCGGCACACCAAACGCGCCGACTCCTGCGTCAGACCGCCCTTAATGTCCTCGAGCATGGCCGAGGCCACCGAGAGCGTCTCCTCGGTGTACTGGGAGCGCACCGAATCGGGATTGAGCGTCAAAAAGATAAAGATGCACAGAAAGATGCACAGCAGCGCGCAGGCAATCACCGTGGCGATCGGCTCGATACCGGTCACCAAGGCAAAAATAAAGTACACCAGCACGCAAATGGCGCAGGCAACGGCAATGATGCGAAAGATTGATATTGAACTATCGCGCTGGGCGCGGCGGTCGATCATTCGGCCCCCTCCAGGATACTGATCAGTTGTGCGTCACGCCAAAGCCCGTCCATGATCTTGGGCCAAAAGCTCTGGAAACGCAGGTAGCTTGCAGCGTTTTGGCGCGCATAGGCCTTTGCCTCGTCGATACCATGGCGCCAGATGCGCAGGTAGCCCTCATGCTCGCGGGTAAACACGCTGCGGACCATAGCGGTCTTGCGCACGCGGTCGTCGAGCTCGCGCGAAATCCACGGGCCCGGGTAGGGCATGAGCGATGCCGCCGTAACGGGAATGAGCTCCTTTTGATGCGCGGCGAATGTCAACTTGGCCCGTTCGTAGTACCAACGGTATACATCCTGCATAAAGCGCGGTGAGCGCTTTTCGGACTCCGGAGGCAGATGGCGCACGGTCCACTCGTTATCGAACCACACGTCGTAGCCAAACATGCGCATGTTAAAGAGGTAATCCAAGTCCTCGCCGCGGGTGATAAACGGGTCAAAGGCCACACGCGTAAAGGCGCGGGCGTGCAGGGCCATCAGGCCGCCGCACACGTAGTTGGAACGCGAGATGCGGGTGCCCGAGAGCGCCTTTTTCATCCAACGGTTGAACTCGATGCGCTTGGTCCACCAACGATGGCAGATGCCCGCCTTGTCCGTGGGAGCCAGCGGCGAGCCGTCGCGATCGTAGAAATAACCGCTCTTGACCAAGATCGGCAAGCCCTGACGCGTCTGCTGCCCCAACGCATAGGTCGCGCGCTTCATAAAGTCGGCGTCGATGACAGTCTCATCGTCATCCAAGAAGATAACCGCGTCATGCCCCAGCACAGCGGCACAGGCTAGCCCCATATTGCGGATGGCACCGTAGCCTCGCAGGCTCACGCACTCGCCCGAACCCTTGGGCGCGATCTGAGCAACCCGGTCTGCGATATGCGAGGCCTGGGTGTTGGTGACAACGGTGACCTTGAGCGTGGGATGCGCGTCGACAATCTCGTGCACGCGCAGCGACACATCGGCTGTGGCAGAAACGGGACAGACCACCAAAAGGATGATGCGCGGGATGTCGCGCACCTGCTCAAGCGAGGCCAGACAGCGGTCGAGTTCGGGATTGTCGGCGTTGAGTCGTGTCGAATGGTCATAGGTGCCAGGGGCGTTTGCGCAAGCGTCATCGCCCGCCCAATACGTTGGAATCACGACTGTGGCGTTCATGCCTTACCCTCCCTGCAACACAAAAACGGGACGCCGCCAAACACAGGCGACGCCCCGCGACCTAGCTGATTCCATCATACCCACTTGGGCAAATCATTGCTCGCAAGTCGCAATGTTTATTGCGGATAACCCCAAAAGAGTACCGTGGACAGGCACAATAGCTGCTCGCTCCTATGCGGCATGCTCTGCCGCCCGAGTCATGCGGGACAGGCGGACCAGCAGCATAAAGCCAACGATCAGCAACACGCCAATGGAAAGGACGCCCAGTGACGGGTTGCCGGTCAACGAGGTGACGACCGACACCAGGAAGGTGCCCATGACGCTTGCATAACGACCAAAGATGTCAAAGAAGCCGTAGTACTCGTTGGATTTTTCCTTAGGGATAATGCGGCCAAAGTAGCTACGGCTGAGCGCCTGCACGCCGCCCTGGAACAGGCCGACCATAATGGCAAGCACCCAGAATTCGAAGGCGGTCTTTAGGAAGAACGCGGCAAACAGCACAATGCCCATGTAGGCGGCGACGGCCACCAGAATCATGTTGAGCGTGCCCACGCGTCCGGCGAGCTTGCCGTAGATGATGGCAGACGGAAAAGCAACAAACTGCGTAACGAGCAGCGCCAGCACCAACTGCGTCGAATCGATGCCCAAAGCCGAGCCGTAGCTGGTTGCCATGGAAATGACCGTGTGCACGCCGTCGATGTAGAAGAAGAACGCGACCATGTAGACCAGCACGGTCTTGTTGTGGGCGATCTCGCGCATGGTGTGTCCGACCTCGGAGAACACACCGCCCACGATGTGGCCGATGGTGTCCTCGGGACCGCGCTCGCGACCGTACTTTTGCTTATAGGTGCGAATGAGCGGCAGAGTAAAGATGAGCCACCAGGCGCCAGTGATGATAAACGACAGACGCGTTGCCAGCATGGTAGGGACGCCAAGAGCGGGGCCACCCATGATGAGCGCCAGGCAGATGACGAACGGCACGGTGGAACCGATATAGCCCCAGGCATAGCCCGAGCTGGACACGGCGTCCATGCGCTCGTCGGTGGTAATGTCGGGCAGCATGGCGTCGTAGAACGTCATAGAAGAGTTAAGGCCGATGGTGCACAGCACGTACACGGTCAAAAATGCCATGGCGGACATTGGGATAGCCTGCGCCAGGCAAAGCACCAGGCCCGTGAGGAAGAAGCCCAAGAAGAACTTGATCTTGTTGCCGGCGTAGTCGGCAAGCGCGCCCAGAATGGGCATGAGCATGGCGATGACCAGCGAGGCGATCGTCTGCGCATTGCCCCAGGCGACCACCAGGTCGGCCGAGGAAGCGCCGGTATTGATGGCGTTAAAGTAAATGGGCACCACCGAGGTATTGAGCAGCACAAGGGCCGAATTGCCCACATCATACATAACCCAGTTACGCTCGAGCTTGGTGTATTTCATGGACAGGGACCCTTCGTATTCGCCCGATATGCAGTTAGTTCATCGTACCCCAATTGTCCAGAACCGCCGGTAAGGATTCGGCAAAGGGGCACGCACGGGCCCTATTCCTCGCGGTCGAACTCCTCATCGGCATTGAGCACGCGACCGCTGTAGTTGACGTGACTGGTCACGGCATCCATGTCACCGGTCTCGATAAAACGTGCGACCGTGCACTCGTAATCGCCCAGCGCGCGATCAAAGACCTCGGGGAAACTCTCGTTCGAGACCTCGTCGGTAAAGGGATTCTTCCATGTCAGATGGCCCAGGTTACCGGTGCGCTCGGGCAACTCCGTCGTCACGCGATGAGCAAGGCCGTCGAGCAGCGAGTAATCGTGCACCAAGCCCTCAACCAGCGAGATCGCGCGCGTCTTTGCGGAGCCGGCCGGCTCAATCGCGCGGTAAAGTCGCTGCATATTGGCAACGGCAGCACCGTACTCCCCCGCCGGAATGTCAATGCCGTACACGCGTCCGGCAACATAGCTCATCAGCACGCCGGCCACGCGATTGATGCGATCAGTGGTGACGATCTCGCCCGCCGGCGGGTAATCGTCAACCGTAGCGCCATCGCGTTTAAGCTGCAGCATCAGCACATCCAGGTCGCTCTCGATCACGGCATGGACCTGACTGCTCGAATCCTCAAGCTCTGAATCGGACTCGACAATGCCAAACTGCTGCTCATAGACAAAGGGATGAGCGTTGCGGTCGAGCACGTAATGAGACAGCAGGCCCAGCGCAAAGGCACGACCCAAGCTGGCGTCGCGCGGCAGCAGATGCGACACGCCGTCGCGCAGGCACGCAAACTGACGAGACATGCGCGACCGATGCATGACCTGCGCCAGCAGCGTGCAGTCGGAAACACGCGGTGTCAGAATGTGAAAGAAAAACGGGTCGGGGCCTTGGTTGCCCAAGATAAAGGCAATGCGCTCTTCATCGGACGTGATGACGCCCTGTGGAAGACGGTCGATGCTTTCCTCGCCAAACAGATGATGGGTGATAAGCGCGGGCATAATGATCCTTTCGATTTCATTCGATGCCACCCATTATGCCCACCGCGCGCCCATGCCAAACCTGCGATGTTAAACGACGGCACGCAGACCGTCTACGCAAGCCCCAAGTGTGCTTTAACCTCGGCAGCGCGACGGCGGGACACGGGCACCGTCGAGGTTACGCGATCGAGTCTGAGCTCCATAAGACCCGTGGAACCGATCTCGACATTGTGCACGTCTTCCAAATTGACCAGATAGCTGCGATGAACGCGAATAAAGCCCTCGGAGACCAAGCGACGCTCGAGCGAAGAGATCGACTCATTGATCAGGTACGTTCCCTCGGCGCAGATGGCGTTGCAAAAATCGGCGCGCGCCTCAAAGTAGCAGACGTCTGCGGCGGGAATGAACACCTTTTTGCCCCCGCGGTCCACCGTCAGACGCAAAGGCTGGCGCGGAGCGTGGATAACACGACGGGCACCCAAGGCTGCCTCGATCTTGTCGAGTGCCTTTGACAGGCGTGCGTCCTCGACCGGCTTGACGACATAGTCGACCGCATCGAGGTTATACGCATCGGCGGCAAACTCGGCAAACGCCGTCACAAACACAACCACCGGCGGCGTCTTTAGGTTCTGCAGCGTCTCGGCAAGCTCAATTCCCGAGCGGCCGGGCATCGTGATGTCCAAAAACAACACGTTGGGCTTGTTCGAGAGAATCGACTCCACGGCCTCGGTGACATTGCCCGCCTCGGCAATCTGGCCCACACGCGTATCCTTTTCCAACAGATAGCGTAGCTCAGCCCTAATGGGAGGTTCGTCATCAACCACCAAGATGTTCCAGCCTTCGGACATATGTGCTTCCCCTCTTTTTCTCTCAATCCAACCGCGTGCTACGCCGTCAACGGCGCCGGCTCATGCGGCTCGCCGTTCAGCTCGACGATGACCTGCGTTCCCACGCCCTCCTGGGACTTCACGCGCATGCCGGAATCTTCTCCGTAAAAGAAATGGATGCGCTGAAGCACGTTGAAGAGCGCCAGGCCGCAACCTCGCTTGACGGAGCCGTCGGCGGTAATGCTCTCGGGCTCCTCCAGGCGATGTTGCTCAAACAGATGCGCGCAGACTTCTTCGCTCATACCGATGCCGTCGTCCTCGACGATGATCTCCAAACCGTCATCGGTCTCGAAAGCCCTAACATGAATAGAAA
>DBEXKF010000350.1:0-1580 GCA_048175045.1 Collinsella sp. | reverse complement strand
GCCGCCGGCGACGAGCAGCGCCTTCCTGGTGCCCTCGGGCACAAACCAGCCGCGGCCGCCAGGGCCCAGCAAGTTGGAGGTGGAGCCAGGGCCCATCTGCGACAGACGGCGGGTATCATCGCCCACGACGGCGTACCACAGCTCGACGGTGCCGGCCTCGGCGTCGGCGCGATAGAAGCTCAGGGGCACGCGAAGCAGCGAGGAAGCATCGCCCGGCACGGCGATATTCACGAACTGACCGGGCTTGAGCGCACTTGCAAGCTTGGGGGCCGAGATAACGAGCGAGAAGATGCCGTCGGCGATCTCCTGGTTCGAGACGACCTCAAAGTCGTGCATGCGTGCAGTGGAAGGTGTGGGCATAGACGCTCCAATCCCCCATGCGGCTGCATGGTTCAGGCGAACAGAAAGCGCGGCACCGCAAGGGCACCGCGCACAAAAGCGATAAGGCTATGCTAGCAGATGCAGCCGTCGGCAAGCGTCTGCTTACCGCCGACGAACACATCGGTGGCACGACCGGTGAGCGTGCGGCCGGCAAAACCGGAGTTCTCGGCACGCGACTCGTAGCCGCCCTCGCCGACCGTCCAGGTTGCGGCGGGGTCGAACACGGTCAGATCGGCAACGGAACCCGCCTTGACCTGAACCTGGTCGAGGCCCAGGATCTCACGCGGCTTGATGGCCATGAGCTCGACCATGCGGCCCATGCTCATCTTGCCTGTGTTGACCAGCTCGGTGAGCACAAGCGAAAGCGAGGTCTCGAGGCCAATCATGCCGAAGGGCGCAAGCTCGAACTCGCGAGCCTTCTCCCACGGGGTGTGGGGAGCGTGGTCGGTGACGATGACGTCTACGGTGCCGTCGATGACGCCCTGACGGATAGCCTCGGCGTCTTCATCGGTACGCAGCGGCGGGTTGACCTTGAGCGAGGTGTTGTAGGTCTCGTCCAGGTCGTTCTCGGTCAGGAACATGTGGTGCGGGGTGGCCTCGCAGGTGACCTGCACGCCAGCTGCCTTACCGGCACGCACGAGCTCCAGGCCATGGGCGGTGGAGATGTGCTGGATGTGCAGCTTGGCACCGGTCAGCTTGGCGATCTCGATATCGCGGGCGATCTGCAGCTCCTCGCCCGCCGCCGGCCAGCCCTCGAGGGCCAGACGGGTAGAGACCTTGCCCTCGTTGATCTGGCCGTGACCGACCAGGTCCTCGTCCTGGCAATGGCTCATAAAGACCTTGCCGAACATCTTGCCGTAGTCCATGCAACGACGGAGCATGCCTGCACCCTGCACGCCGCGGCCATCGTCGGTGAAGGCGACGGCGCCGTGGGCGACCATATCACCCATCTCGGACATAGCCTCGCCCTTAAGACCGCGGGTCATGGCGCCAGAAGGATAGACGCGGCAGTGGCCGACCTCGGCAGCGCGGGACTTGACGAACTCAACGACGGTACCGTTATCGGTAACGGGATCGGTGTTGGGCATAGCGCACACGCCGGTGAAGCCGCCCTTGGCAGCTGCGCGGGTGCCGCTCTCGATGTCCTCCTGGACCTCGTAGCCAGGCTCGCGCAGGTGGACGTGCATGTCCACCAGGCC
>DBEXKF010000349.1:0-5547 GCA_048175045.1 Collinsella sp. | reverse complement strand
TGCCCAGAAGGTCGCCACCATGCTCGACGCCAACGGTTATGCCGGCAAGTATGAGATCGTGCAGTGTGCCATCTCCGAGGCCAAGGACTACTGCGACGAGGGCGCCGACCTGCTGATCGCCACCACCGTTGCCCCCGAGGGCCTCACCTGCCCGTACGTGAGCGGCGTGCCCTTCATGACTGGCATGAACCGCGTCGCTGCCGAGAAGGCCGTTCTCGACGTCATGGCTCAGTAGGCGCTGACTGTATGAATGAGCAGAACGCCAATCCGGTCGAGCTCTTTGGCATGCGCGTTGCCCATGTGGGCATTAACGCCACCGACCCGGCAGACGCCCTGGAGATCGCGGAGCTGTTCTCGACGATGATGGGCCTGCCCGTCATCGAGACCCCGGTTTCGTACTTCAACGATTCGCTGGTCGAGATCATGAAGCAGAACGGTCGTGGCACCAAGGGCCACATCGGCTTTGCCGTTAACGACATCGATGCGGCCGAGAAGTGGTTTGCCGAGCGCGGGCTCGAGGTCAACGAAGAGTCGCGCGCACTGCTGCCCGACGGTGGTACCAAGCTCGTGTACTTTAAGCGCGAGTTCGCCGGTTTCGCCGTGCACCTGTGCCGCGAGTAGCGCACAAGCTGCCATAGCTGGCAAAAAGGGATAGGGCCGCGTGGCCCTATCCCTTTATTTATGTCGAGGGGCTTCCTACCGCGGCAGGCGAATCGTAAAGCGGCTGCCGACGCCCTCGACCGAGGTCACGCCGATGACGCCGCCGTGGCTGTCGACGATCCACTTGGCGATAGCGAGCCCCAGGCCCGAACCCTGCGCGCCGGCATCGCGCGCGTTGTCGGCACGGTAGAACCGCTCGAACGCGTGAGCTGCGGATTCCTGGTTCATGCCGATGCCTTCGTCCTCAACGCTTATGTCGATCGTGCCCGCGCCCGCATCTGGCGCTACGCCAAACGAGATGGGCGTGCCCGCGTCCGAATACTTGGCGGCGTTTTGCACGATCACGCGAAGAGCCTGCTTCACGAGCGCCACGTCGACGGGCGCGGCGCAGCGCGGGTCGCTGACAAGCGCAGCGTCAAAGGCCAGCCGATACGTGTGCGCGGCATCGATCATCTGCGATTCTTCGCATACCTCGCTGACCAGTGCAGCCAAGTTGGTATGCGCGCGCCGCAGGACCGTGCGCCCGGCATCGCCGCGCGCCAAAAACAGCAGCTGCTCCACAAGCTCTTGCATGTGCTCGCTTTCGGCTTTAAGGGACGCGATGGATTCCGCCAGCACGTCCGGGTCGTCCTTACCCCAGCGGTCGAGCATGTTCACGTAGCCCTGAATCACCGCGATGGGCGTGCGTAGCTCGTGGCTTGCATCGTTGACAAAGCGCATCTGCTGCAGCTTTGCCTCTTGCATCTGGCGCAGCAGGCGGTTGAGCGCGACCTCGATGCTTGCCAGGTCGGCGTCGCCGGTGGTGACGCTCGGCGAGTCGACGCTTGCGCGCTCGATGGCCTGCTCCAGTGTCTCCATTTTGCCGCCGGCGAGTTGCATGCGGCCGAGTTCGTCCACGCGCAGTGCCAAGTCGTTGAGCGGTGCCATGGTACGGCGCACACGGCGGGCACCGCCGAGCATGTTGAGCACGCTGATGACCTGCCAACCCACAACGACAAGGTAGAGAGGCCATAGCGCGACGAGGTCCTGCGCGAGGGGGAAAGTCTTGGTGGTGCGCGCAAGCTCGACGGTATAGGTGAGCGTTGTCAGGTCCCAGCCGCGCGCGGGCGTCAGCGACATGCCGTGAACGGTGGCGCCGGGAATCCAGCCTGCGGTAAACGCGCCATCGGGCAGCGTCTGGTTGTATCCATAGACGAGGATCGCCGCCGCAATCACCATCAGCAGCAGATCGAGCCAGACGTAGCTTATCAGGCGGCGCCACATATAGCTCCAGTTGATGGCACGGGCGATGGAGGTGACGCGTTTGGCCTCGGCGTTACGCACGGCAGACATAGCCCACCCCGCGCACGGTCTGGATGATGCGGGCGCTGCCGGCGTCTTCGATCTTGGCGCGCAGGTGCGCGATGTGCACGTCGACGTTGTTGGTGTCGCCTACGTATTCGTAGCCCAGCGCCTCGTGCGCGATGCGCTCGCGCGTGAGCACGCTGCCGGCGTGCGCCATAAGCAGGGCGAGGACATCGAACTCGCGGGCCGTGAGCGCGATGGGTGAGCCGCCGACCGTGACTTCGCGGCGATCGGGATCGAGCACGACCGAACCCGCGGCGAGCGTGGCGGGGGAGAGCGAGGCGGAAACCTGGGTCGAGTCACTGACCGGGGGCATCGCAGTGGCGCCGACACCCGTGCCGCCTGCCGCGCCCGTCCCGATGCCGCCAACGCCCGAAGCCGCCCGCACGGCCTCCGAGCGCTTCAACGCCACGCGGATCCGTGCGAACAGCTCCTCAATCGCAAACGGCTTGGTCAGGTAATCGTCGGCGCCGGCATCGAGCCCGGCCACCTTGTCCATCACGGCATCGCGCGCGGTGACCATTATCACCGGCACATCCTTGTGCTTGCGGACGCGCCGCAGGACCTCCATGCCGTTGAGCTGCGGCAACAGCACATCGAGCAGAATAAGATCGTAGTTGCGCTCCAGCGCCAGGTCCACGGCGGTGCGGCCATCGGCGGCGTGTTCCACCTGGTAGCCCTCGTGCTCCAGCTCGAGCGTCACAAAGCGGGCGATTTTCTCCTCGTCCTCTACGATCAGGATCCGTGCCATGCGTGCCCCCGTCTGCGATTACTTGTCGTCGTTCAGATTTTGCTTGATGTCGTCCGCGGCATCGGCGGCGTGATTCATAAGGTTGTTGATACTGCTGGGCACGTCGCCGTCGCTGTCGATGCGGTAGCGCATGCCAAAGAACAGGCCAATCAGCATCAGCCAAATCGTAGCGCCCCAGGCAAACAGGGCGATGATGGGGATCAGGATGGGGATGTTGAGGATGATCGCATCGCGGCGCGTGGCGATAAACTTGGTGTCCAGGCTCAGGCGGAAGAGCTTTTTGAGGTACTCCCATACGCTGTCCATCTTCTTGGAGAAGTCGGTCTTTTCGCTCGACTTTTCGTAGGCGGCCTGCGCGGCGACCATCTCGGCCGAGGGCTCATCGACCGGCACGGACTCGGTGGCGGCGTGCGCCGACGTGGTTTGCGTCTTGCCCTGCGACTCGAGCCAAATGATGGCATCCAAAACGTTGCCGTCGGCAGCGTCGAGCGCCGCCTTGGCATCGGTGTAGCTCACGTTGCACTTGGTGCGGATGGTTTCAACTTTTTCGAGGTCGTTCATGACCTGTCCTTTCGTTCGATGGGCGCGACGCCGGGCGATCTGCCCGGGCGCGAGCGTTGCGTTCGGCGGCCTGCGTTGCGCGGTGCCCCGCCCTTGGTCGAACTCTATGGTGCAGGTTATAGATTAAGCGATTCTTGAGCCAAGATTAATGTTGGATGAGTTTTTGGGTGGCGGTGGGGAAGGGAGAGATGCCTTTCTGGATAGCGGGGGATGTGGTGCCGGTGCAAAACGGCGTCAAGGGTTGGTCGAGCAGGCGGTTTCCCCATGGATGTCCGCACGACATGTGACACTTACCCTGCCGTCCTGCTCTGCCGCGGCGGCATGTACCCAAACAACGACCCTCTAAGGAGTCCGATATTGATGAGTGACAACACCAAGCATCTCGCAAAGAAGTGCGTCAAGGACGCGGGGCCGTGCCTCGCACTGTGTTTTGCCGGCGCAGCGGTCGCGCTGCTGGCTTCTTTGGGGCCATTCGACGTGCTCCGAAGTGCCAGCTCTCTGCACGTTTGCATTGCCCTTGCCGGTGCCATGATGACCGGCGGCGTGCTCGATCTGGTTTTTTGGGTGCTTGACCCGTTTGGATGGAAGAACGAGGGGCAAGCCCTAAAGGATGGAAGGGTTGGAACGGTTGGCTTAGTGATCGTGCAGAATGTGGGCTAGCGACTTACAGGGAAGTGGTGATCCGATGACGGTCTATGTGACGGGCGACATTCACGGTGGACTCGACATGCAAAAGCTGCGCGACTGGGATCTTGGGGATAGTCTGACGAGTGATGACTATCTCATCGTCGCCGGCGACTTTGGCTTTCCCTGGGATTTTTCTGCCGAGGAATGTGCCGACATCGCCTGGCTGGAGTCGCGCCCCTATACCGTGCTGTTTGTCGACGGCAACCACGAGCGTTTCGACCACTGGGCGGAGCGTCCCACGGAGCTGTGGCACGGCGGCCTGACGCAGCGCCTGTCGGACACCTCGCCCATCCGACGCCTGACGCGCGGTGAGGTTTTTGGGCTCGACGGCTCAACGATCTTTACCATGGGCGGCGCCACGAGCGTGGATAAGGAATACCGCATTCCGTATTCCAGCTGGTGGCCGCAGGAGCTGCCGGACGAGCGCAACTTTGAGGAGGCGCGGGCAAAGCTCGAGAGCATGGGCTGGAAGGTCGACTACGTGATCACCCACACCTGCGCTACGCGCATGCTCTCGCCCACGCTCTATCCGGCGCCCGGCTGGAATTGCCCCGCCGTTGATCGGCTTACGGCATTTTTCGATGAGCTGGAAGACCGCTTGGACTACAAGCGCTGGTACTACGGGCATTTTCATCGGGATACCAACCCGGCCGAGCGTCACACCGTGCTCTACGACTGCATCGTTCGCTTGGGCGACGAACTCCAGCCCTGGGATGTTGCGTAGAGGCGGGGTGGCTGGCTACTCGACCGTTACAGTGATGTTCTCCCGATGCGCGCGGATGACGTCCCAGCTAAAGTGCTCGACCAGCTGCTCGGCGGTACGCGGCGTGGTGTCCGGCGCGATGCCTGTTTGCCCGGCGAGCCAGCCCAGCAGCGCCTCGGGCGTGCCAAAGCGAGCGCGGAGTTCGCCCAGGTCCAGATCGCGATCGCGCTTGGAAAGGCGGCGGCCGTCCGGCGACATGAGCAGCGGAATGTGCGCGTAGCGCGGTGTGGGCAGTCCCAGCAGATGTTGCAGATAGATCTGGCGCGGCGTGGAACCAAGCAGGTCGCATCCGCGTACGATCTCGGTGACGCCCATGGCAGCGTCGTCGACCACCACGGCCAGCTGATAGGCAAAAACGCCGTCGCTGCGGCGCACCAAAAAGTCACCGCACTCGGTGGCGAGTGCTTCGCATTGGGCTCCGTACGTGCGGTCCACGAATTCGATCACGTCGCTGGCGAGGTCGTCGACGGTGGGCACGCGCAGGCGCGTGGCCGGAGCACGCAGGGCACTGCGGCGGGTGATTTCTTCAGCAGAAAGACCTCTGCAGGCGCCGCGGTAGATGGGCGTGCCGTCGCTGGCGTGCGGTGCGCTCGCGGCGTGGAGTTCGGCACGCGTGCAAAAACAGGGATAGGTGAGGCCGGCGTCTTGCAGCTGGCGCAGGGCGTCCTCGTACAGATCCAGGCGATCGTGCTGGTAGTAGGGGCCTTCGTCCCACTCGAGCCCTAGCCAGGTCAGATCGTCAATCAGTTGAGCGGCAAGTTCCGGGCGCTTGCAGCGATCA
>DBEXKF010000348.1:0-1977 GCA_048175045.1 Collinsella sp. | reverse complement strand
GACAGAGAGCAGAAGGTCACGAAGGCGCTGCTCACCAAAGAACGCTCCGGTGCGGTCGCGGGCCTCAATCGTTCCGTCCGTATACATGAAGAGCATGTCGCCAGGAGCGAACGTAAACACGCCTGTCTCGTACACCATGCTCTCAAAGGCACCGATTACGCCCGATTGGCATCCAAGCAGCTCGACCTCTCCCCCACGGGCCTCGCCGCCACCCAGCGGCATCGACTCTGGCCTAATGACCATGGTCGGAGGATGGCCCGCCGAACAATACGTTGCGCGTCCGGCTTTAAGGTCAATCTTGGCGATAAAGGCCGTCACGAACGTCTCGACCCTCGAAAAGCCCATGAGCATACTGTTAAGAGAGCGTGCCATGCGGGCCGGTCCAGCGCCCTCCCACGCATATGCCGTCAGGGCCGTCTTGACGAGCGCGGACATCGATGCGGCCTCAATGCCTTTGCCAGACACATCACCCAGAATCATGACGGCGCAGTCGTCGGGAAGACGGATGAGCGTATAGAAATCGCCGCCGACCAACGCCGAGTTCGTGGCTGACAGGTACACCGAATCGGTTGCGATACCCGGAACATCCCCCAGGGAATTTCTCATGCCGATCTGAAGGGTCTGAGCGATATGGCGCTCCTCGCGCTTTTGAGATTCGCCTTCGTAGATCAGTTCAAAGTCATGCGCCAAGTGCACCAAGTAGTCATATTCAAGATCATCAATCGGCTCTTGGCTACCATCACGAAGCAGTAGCGCGCGCGTCGTCGGGCTCTTCGCAACAGAAGCAGGAACAATTGCGTCGTTACTGTGCTTGCCATCACCCTTAGAGCGTGGTCGCCCCGCCTCGATGCCGGAGTCGACGTAGAGACCTTGACAAGGCAGACCATGCGCCCTAAGCCAGCCTCCCATAGGCATCGATTCGTCAACGCGAGTTATACGGACGTGTTTAAGGTCCTCGGCACTCGTACCGCCCAAAACAGATGCCTCAAAGCCATCAGGGCCAGCCCCCAGACGTGCCGCTGGCGCCGTCGTGGAAAAGAAAAGCTTCTCGGGATCGTCCGGCAAAGCAACGCGACTGCCACCTTCAAAATCTATGACGTAGGAATCCAGACTGGCGTCATACTCAACAGGGCAAAAATGGCAGTTAAGCATATTGCAGATCTCGGACGATACCGCCTGGGTAGCCGCGGCGGAATCGTCTAGAAAGGTAAACAACTCATCACGCAAGACATTGAGCGAGCGGCCAAGCTCGGCCGTGCGACGGGAGCGAAGGCTCGATGCCATGCCGACCAGCTGGATAGACAGGTAATCGCAAATGACCTCGAGCACATTAACGTCATAGGCGAGCGGTGCCTGAGGGCGTTTCCAACCAACTTCCAGCACGCCAAGGATCTGCGTACCGTAAAAAACGGGAAGACAGATCTCGCTGCGGTACGGAGGCATATCCTGCATGCGCAACAGGTGCTTAGAACGATTGTCCAGGTCCATAAACATACCGGAGGCGGCCTTATCACCCTTAAGGTCCTGTTGAATCGACAAGCGACAGGCACGCGACTCACGAAGAACATACGTCGGAATGCCAGCGCCATACGGCAAAAACTCAGGCAGGTAGCTGTCGTACAGCTCCTTGGAAACACCGCGAAGTTTAAAACCGCCGCTCTCAGAAAAATAGATAGCAGCACCCGAAGCATCGAGCGTTCCTACAAGCTGGTTCAAAACGGTATCAAGTAGGCTGGGCAGCTCATCGGAGCCCACGGTACTCATAATGACCGAGAGCGTGCCAGAGAGGCGCTTGTTAGCCACTCTAAGCTCCGAAAGAGCACGCTTGAGCTGACGGTCGTGCGAATACTGTTCTTCGATGCTATGGAGCGCCACCAGGACACGTGGCGCGCGGCGCCCAAAGATGCGTGGAGGCGTTACGGAGCCCGCACGAACCAAGACGGGGATAAAGGAGCCGTCACTCAGCTTGAGCATCAG
>DBEXKF010000347.1:0-4780 GCA_048175045.1 Collinsella sp. | reverse complement strand
GTGCGCGACGAGCTCGTGCGCAAGAACATGGCTGCAGCCTCGGCTTTCCCCTGGGCTCACTAATTCCTTGGGCGGTAGGGGCGAGTCACGCTCCCTTGGCCGCCAGCACGGCCGTTCGCTGAACAGTTGATTGGTTTGACGTATGACGACTTCTTATAAAACGATGGTGGTAAAGATCGGTTCGTCCACGGTGGTGGGTGCCGATGGCAAGGTCAACCGCGCCTTTATCGGCGGACTTGCCGATCAGGCCGCAGCGCTGCGCAAGCTCGGCTGGCGTCTGGTCGTGGTGAGCTCGGGCGCTATCGCCTGTGGCTATCCCGTGTTGGGCTTCGACCGCAAGCCGGTCGGCGACCTTCCGAGCTTACAGGCCTGCGCCTCGGCCGGTCAGTGCATCATCTCGTCGGCCTACGACGAGGAGTTCCATGCGCGCGACCTGCTCACCTCGCTCGTGCTGCTCACGCGCCACGATACGGCTCGCCGCACGTCCTACCTGCACGCGCGCGACGCCCTGCTGCGCCTGGTTGAGCTGGGCGTGGTGCCGGTCGTCAACGAGAACGATACCGTTACCGTCGATGAGATCAAGTTTGGCGACAACGACACACTGGCGGCGCTTGTGAGCTGTCTGGTTTCTGCCGATCTGTGTGTGACGCTCTCGGACATCGATGGTCTCTATACTGCCAATCCGCATGAGGACCCCACGGCCGAGTTCGTCCCGGTCGTGCATAAGATCGATGCCAAGATTATTGCCTCGGCGGGCGATTCTTCCACATCGGTGGGAACGGGCGGCATGATTACCAAGATTCGCGCGAGCCGCATCCTGATGACGGCGGGCATTCAGAGCGTGATTTGCTCGGGCGAGGAGCCCGATGCGCTCGTGCGCCTCGCCCGCGGCGAGAGCGTGGGCACGCTGTTCGATCCGCCGGCGGAGCGTCTGGACATCGCACCCCGCAAGCTGTGGATCGCGCTGGGCGACAAGGCGCATGGCTCGGTGACGGTCGATGATGGTGCTGCGAAGGCGCTGGTCAGCCGTGGCTCTTCCCTGCTTGCGGTGGGTATTCGCGAGGTCGATGGCGAGTTTGCCGAGGGCGATGTGCTCGACGTTTGCGACCCGAGCGGTATGGTTGTCGCCCGCGGTATCGCCGAGGCCGATTCGGACGTGCTGGAGCTTGCAGCCGGCCGCCGCCAGGACCAGATCGCCAGCAACCGCCTGCTGGCAAACCTGGCCGAGAAGCCCGCGATCCATCGAGATAATCTAATCGTCTTCGCCTAACGGGTCGACGCTGCGCGCCGCCCAGAGCGACAATTTGTCATTCAAAAGGCGAGGCATGACCATCAGGTCTATGCCTCGCCTTTTTCATGCCAACTTGTTCGCTCTGGGCGGCGCTCGCTTCTTTTGTTCGACCTACGATTTAAAGCCACTCGCTTAGGGGCGTTTTCGCTTTCCGTCCTCTACCTGCGGCATTGTCGTTACCGGCACTTGTTCGGCACTTGGGGACGTTCCTTTTGTGCCGGCAGGTGGGGACCCTCCTTTGCTAGAAGATCCGGCGCAGGTCTCCGCGGTTGAGGGCCTCGTCGAAGAGGTGCTTGAACACCACGCTGCCGTGCAGGCCGTCGTGCTCGAACTCGTTGGTCACCCAGGCATGCGAGTTGCCCACGCGGCTGAGCGTATTGAGCTGCAGGCCCGAATCCACGTACATGTCGTCGAAATACACCGCGGCCTGGAGCGGCACCTCGTTGCAGGCCAGGCGCTGCGGGTCGTAGATCTTGTCCCAGCTGGTGTCTTCCATCAGCAGGTCCATGGCGGGCTTAAACGGCTTAAGCTCGGGTATCTGCTCGAACATCCACGGGAACATGGCCTCGCCGGTAAACATGAGCGGGCGCGCGAGGGTGTCGAACTCGGCGCGGTGAGCCTTCTCTTCAGCCGCGGCCCAGCCAATGGGCATAGTGTCACCGTCGGCGTATATGAACTCCTGCAGCGTCCAATACAGCGGATTCGTGCGCGTGTTGGTGCGCTCGAAGGCGCGCATCAAAAAGCTGTCAGATACCGAGGCGTCGCAGGTCAGCGCGCCGTCGCCATCAACAAAAGCGTGATCGATAATCCAATGCATGCGTTCAAAGCTCGGCTTCATGCCAAAGTCGCTGCCCATGAGCTGTAGGCGCTCGACCGTCATCGGCGAGCCGTCGGGCAGCACGGGCTTCTGTGCTTCGAGCGCATCGGCCAGGGCTGCCACGCGCTCGACGTCGGCGGGGTAGCGGTCGTAATACTGCTGCGTCTTGGCGGCCATGCGCGGGAAGGTGTGCGCGTAGACCTCGCTGGCGCTCGCCGGCACGTGGGGGATGCCGCCGCAGGTAAAGCTCGCCGCCACGCCCTCGGGGAAGAGCGACAGATAGCTCAGCGTCAAAAAGCCGCCGTAGCTTTGGCCGAGCGTGACCCACGGCTTGCCTCCAAAGCCCACTAGGCGCAGGTACTCAAAATCGCGCACGATGGAGCTTGCGAGGTGGCGCTTGAGGAAGTCCGCCTGCGAGCGTGCTGTATCGGCGCCGGCGGCCGTTGCGCGATCACCCAGTGCCTTGATCGTGCGTCCGTCCACGCAGCTGCTGCGTCCGGTGCCGCGCTGGTCGGGAAGGACCACGCGGAAGTGCTTGACGGCCTCCTCGATCCAGCCGTCGCTTGTGGGCGACAGCGGACGCGGGCTCTCGCCGCCGGGGCCGCCCTGCAAAAACAGGAGCAGTGGCAGATCGTCGTTGATGCGGTCGGGCGCGCAAACCACGCGGTAGAAGAGCTTGATGCTCTCGGGCGCGCCGGCGATGGGTGCCGGCATAGCGCCGCGGCGCATGGTGCTGCCGACGGCCAGGAGCATCGGCTCCAGGCCGCGCCAGTCAAGGGGGACGTCGATGCTGTGATCCTCGACGTAAAGGCCGGGGACGTGGTACGAAGTGATGAGGGCCATGTGAGTCTTCCGTTCGTTGCGGTGTTTCGGGTTGACCAATTCTACCGCCGCGGGCGAGGCCATGCACAAATCGGCTACCATGGTTGCAAACTTCTAGGAGAAAGGGCCGCCCATGTCGGTCGATATAGCCACGTATGTCCACGATCTTGCCGTTGCCGCCAAGGCAGCGTCGGCCTCGCTTGCCACGGCGAGCGATGAGCAGCGCCAGGAGGCCGTGCGCGCCATGGCCGCAGCACTGCGCAACGGTGTCGACTCCATCGTCGCCGCCAACGAGCTCGACATGTCCGCCGCGCGCGATGCGGGCACTTCGGCCGGACTGCTCGATCGCCTGCTGCTGACGCCTGAGCGCGTCGAGGGCATGGCCGCCGGCCTGGAAAAGCTCGCCGAGCTGCCCGATCCCGTGGGCCGCGTGCTCGACCACCGCGTGCTTGCAAGCGGCGTGGACCTGACCCGTGTGAGTGTTCCGCTGGGCCTGGTCGCTATGGTCTACGAGGCGCGCCCCAACGTGACGGCCGACGCCGCAGGCATCTGCATCCGTACCGGCAACGCCTGCATTCTGCGCGGCGGCTCGCTGGCCTATCACTCGTGTGCCATGATCGCCGAGCTGCTGGCCGATGCGCTCGAGGCCAAGGGCTTCCCGCGCGAGGCCGTGTCGATGATCGAGTCCACCGACCGCGAGGCCACTGGCGAGCTCATGAAGCTCCGCGGCATTGTCGACGTACTCATTCCGCGCGGCGGTGCAGGCCTGATCCAGCGCTGCGTGCGCGAGTCGCTTGTGCCGGTGATCGAGACGGGCACTGGCAACTGCCACATCTACGTGCATGAATCCGCCGACTTTGATAAGGCGCTCAACATTATCGTTAATGCCAAGACCCAGCGCGTAGGCGTGTGCAATGCCGCCGAGTCGCTGCTGGTCGACCGTGCCGTGGCAGATTCGTTTTTGCCGGCGGTCGTTGCCGTGCTGCACGACCACGGCGTGCTCATTCACGGCGACGAGGCCACGTGCGCCGCATGTGCCGACGCTGGGCTTGCCGAGGGCGACAACTACGTCGCCGCGACTGAGGAGGACTGGAGTCGCGAGTACCTGGCTCTCGAGATGAGCGTGAAGGTCGTGGCAAACGAGGACGAGGCCATCGCACACATCAACCGCTACGGCACGATGCACTCCGAGGCCATCGTTGCCGAGGACACGGATGCTTGCGAGTGCTTCCTGGATGCGGTCGATGCCTCGGCCGTGTACGCCAACGCCAGCACGCGCTTCACCGACGGCGGCGAGTTTGGCCTGGGCGCCGAGATCGGCATCTCGACCCAAAAACTCCACGCCCGTGGCCCCTTTGCCGCCGAGGCCCTCACCACCTACAAATACAAGCTCCGCGGCACCGGCCAGGTCCGCCCCTAACGCCCGCGCAAACAAAAACCACCACAAAGGTGCCTGTTCCCTTTGTGGTGGATTTAGGTGGCGTTGACGGTTAGGCCTGGAAGGTATCTCGGTCGGGGGCGAAGGACTGCATGGCCGCGATCGTGCGGTCAAAGAGCTCGGGGAGCTCCCAGCCCAACATCTCGGCGCCCTGCGAAATCACGTCGCGCGAGCAGCCGGCGGCAAAGCGTTTGTCCTTGAACTTCTTCTTGAGCGACTTGGTCGTAAAGTCCATAACGCTCTTGCTCGGGCGCATGATGACTGCAGCGCCGATCAGGCCGGTGAGCTCATCGCAGGCAAACAGGATCTTTTCCATCTGCAGCTCGGGCTTGGGCAGCGAGGTGTTGAAGTCGGACGTGTGCGTCTGGATGGCGCGAATGAGCTCGGGAGACGCACCTTCGCCCTCGAGAAT